>DAOMPU010000012.1:0-22101 GCA_035444925.1 Terricaulis sp.
AGTGGCGCTCCAATCCCGGCTTCTCGCTGATGCGCGAGACCTATCTCGCCACCGCCGAATTCATCAATGACCTGATCGCCAACACCGAAGGCGTGGACGATGCCGCCAAGCGCAAAGCCGCCTTCTTCGTCAAGCAGGCGGTCGATGCGGCTTCGCCCTCCAACTTCCTGATGACCAACCCCACCGCCCTGCGCGAGCTGATGGCCACGCATGGGCAAAGCCTCGTCAAAGGCATCGACAATCTCGCGGCGGATATGAAACGCGGCAAAGGCGCGCTGGCCATCAAACAAACCGATCTCGACGCCTTCAAGCTCGGCGAGAACGTCGCCACCGCGCCGGGTAAGGTGGTGTTCCGCAATCGGGTGTTTGAGCTGCTGCAATACAACCCGACCACCGAAACGGTTTACGAAACGCCGCTGCTAATCTTTCCGCCTTGGATCAACAAATTCTACATCCTCGATTTGCAGCCGAAGAATTCCATGATCCGCTGGCTGACCAGCCGCGGCTACACGGTGTTTTTGGTCTCCTGGGTCAATCCCGACGAGGACATGGCCGAGGCGACCTTTGAGGATTACGCGCGCGAAGGCGTGTACGCGGCGGTCGAGGCCGCCACCGAGGCCGCGGCCTCCGAACGCGTCAATACGGTTGGGTACTGTATTGGCGGCACGCTGCTTGCGGCTACGCTCGCGCACATGGCCAAACACGACGACACGCGCATCAACAGTGCGACCTTCTTCGCCTCACAGTCCGATTTTAAGTATGCTGGCGAGTTGCTCGTCTTCACCGATGACGCCGCGCTCGATTATCTCGAAGACAAGATGGACGCCGCTGGCGGCGTGCTCGACGCGCAAACCATGGCCGATACGTTCAACGCGCTGCGCTCAAACGATCTGGTCTGGAACTACGTTGTAGATAATTATTACATGGGCAAGCAGCCCGCGCCGTTTGATCTGCTCTACTGGAACGCAGATCAGACGCGCATGCCGAAGAACTTGCACCTGTTCTATCTGCGCAAATTCTACCGCGACAACGCCCTCACTGAAGGCAAGCTTACCTTGATGGGCGACAAGCTTTCATTGAAGGACGTGACAATCCCGATCTTCATGCAAGGCTCAAAGGAAGACCACATCGCCCCCGCCAAGAGCGTGTATAACAGCGCGCTCGCGTTTGGCGGGCCGGTGGAATTCGTGGTGGCGGGTTCCGGCCACATCGCCGGCGTCATCAACCACCCGGACGCGAAAAAATATCAGCACTGGACCAACCCGAACCTGAAAGGCTCGGTAGAGGATTGGTTCGCGTTCGCGCAGGAGCATCCGGGCTCCTGGTGGCCCTATTGGGATGGATGGCTCTCCAAACTGAGCGGCGATCAAGTCCCCGCGCGCGACCCCGCCAAGGGGCCGAACCCGCCACTCGCGGACGCGCCGGGCGAATACGTGAAAGTGCGCTCCAACGCAGGCTAGGAGGCCATATTGTGCGCGCGATCGTCGCGATCATCGCCGCCGCCTTTCTCACCGCCGCCTGCGCGGCGCCCGCACGCGTCGAAGCGCCGACGCCGGCGGCGTTGCGCGGGGATTATTTTGCGTTTCAGTCCCAAGCCCTCGGCCGGGCGATGCACATCCATGTGGCGCTGCCGGAGAATTACGCGGCGCAGCGCGAAGCTTATCCGGTCGTCTATCTTTCGGACGGCGATTCCCTCTTCCCGCTGCTCGCGCCCACGCAGCTCTTCCTCACCTATGACGAACCTGTGCCGCCCGCGATCGTCGTCGGAATCGCATACGGCAGCTTCGATCCAAACGCCGGCAATCTGCGCCACATCGATTTCACCGCACCGGCCCCCGGCGCGCCGGGGGCGGACGCGTTTCAGCGCTTTCTCGCCGAAGAATTGATCCCCGAGGTGGAGCGGCGTTACCGCGCCAATCCCGAACGGCGCGTGCTTGTGGGCCAATCGCGCGGCGCGGGCTTTGTGCTTTATTCCGCGCTCACCGCGCCCGATCTGTTCTGGGGCCGCATCGCCAGCAATCCGGCCATGCGCCCCTCCATGGCGGCGTTTCCGCAGGAAGCAGCGCCAGCAACGCGCGCCGATCTGCGCCTTTTCCTCGCCAGCGGCGCCCGCGACCACGCCAATTTGCGCGCCGATGCGCAAGCCTGGAGCGAACACTGGCGCGCCGCGCCCGCGCGCCCTTGGGCGTTCAACAGCGTCACCATCGCCAACGGCACGCACGCGGCCACCGTCGGCGAAGTCTATCGCCAAGGCATGATCTGGCTTTTCAGCGAAGAAGCTGCGGTGGACTAAAGCCCCGCGCCCTCGTCCAGCCCCAGCGCCAGATTGAGGTTCTGCACCGCAGCCCCGCTCGCGCCCTTGCCGAGATTGTCGAGCAGCGCCACCAGGCGCGCTTCCCCGTCATGGCCGAACACAAAGAGCTTGAGCTCGTTCGTGCCGTTCAGCCCTTCGGGATCGAGTGTTTTGAGCGAGGCCGCTTCCTCAAGCGAGGCCACCCGCACAAAGCGCTCGCCCGCATAGGCATCGACCAGCGCGCCATGCACGTCCGCCAGCTTTGGCGGATTGGGCAACGCCATCAGCGCCAGCGGGACTTCAACGATCATGCCTTTGTAATAGCGCCCCACGCTCGGCGCGAAGATCGGCGCCCGCGCGAGCCCGGCCTGCACCTGCATTTCCGGCACGTGCTTGTGCTTTTGCGCCATCGCATAGATACGATAGGGCGCGCGCGTATAGCCAGGCGCGGCTTCATCTTCGAACTCGGCGATCATGGCCTTGCCGCCGCCCGAATAGCCGGAAACGGCGTTGCAGAAAAACTGCCACCCGCGCGGGACAAGCCCCGCCTCAAGGAGCGGGCGCACCAGGGCGATAAAGCCGGTGGGATAGCAGCCCGGATTGGAGATGCGTTTGCTTGCCGCGATCGCCGCGCGCTGGCCTTTGGCCATTTCAGCAAAGCCGTATGTCCACCCATCGGCGACGCGATACGCCGTCGAAGCGTCGATCACCTTCACCGCATCGTTTTCAATCAGCCCCACCGCCTCACGCGAGGCCTCATCGGGCAAACACAGGATCACCGCATCGACGCTATTGAGCAGCCGCTTGCGCTCCTCCGCATCCTTGCGCTTGGCCGGATCGATCGAGACAAGCTCGATGTCGCGCCGCCCCTCCAGCCGCTCGCGGATTTGCAGGCCCGTGGTGCCTGCTTCGCCGTCGATGAAAACGCTCTGCGCCATGGCGCCTACTCCGCAAAAGAAAACGGGCGCTTCCCATTTGGAAAGCGCCCGTCTGAACCACAAGCCTGAAGCGATTAACGCTTCGAGAACTGGAAGCTCCGGCGCGCTTTCTTCTTGCCGTACTTCTTACGCTCAACCACGCGGCTGTCGCGCGTCATGAAGCCGGCGTGCTTCAGCGCGGGGCGAAGCGCGGGCTCATAATCGGCCAGCGCCTTGGAAATGCCGTGGCGCACCGCGCCGGCCTGGCCCGAAAGGCCAGAGCCGACCACCGTGACAAACACGTCGAACTCGCCTTCGCGCTCGGTGACCTTGAAGGGTTGCGCGATCATCATGCGCAGCACCGGGCGCGCGAAATACGCATCGCTGGTTTTGCCGTTGATGGTGATCTGGCCCTTGCCGGGCTTCACCCAAACGCGCGCGATGGCGTTCTTGCGCTTGCCAGTGGCGTAGGCGCGACCGAGATTATCGACCTTGCGCTCGCGCGCGACGGCTTCGTGGGTTTGGCCGGGCTGAACGCCGGTGAGTTGGCCGAGAGACTCAAGGCCTTGCGTTGCATCGCTCATCTTAGGCCGCCTTCGCGTTCTTACGGTTCTTGGACTTGAAGTCGATGCTGGTCGGCTTCTGTGCGGCGTGGGGATGTTCGCCGCCGGCATAGATGTGCAGCTTGCCCAGCTGCGTGCGCGCCAGCGGGCTTTCCTTCGGCATCATGCGCTCGACCGCCTTCTCCAGCACGCGCTCAGGATACTTGCCCGCGAGCACCTTGCCCGCGACGCGCTCCTTGATGCCGCCCGGATAGCCGGTGTGGCGATAATAGATTTTGTCGGTCAGCTTCTTGCCCGTCAGCGCCACTTTTTCGGCGTTGATAACGACGACATGATCGCCCGTATCGACGTTGGGCGTGAAATCGGCGCGGTGCTTGCCGCGCAGACGCAACGCGATGAACGAGGCCAAGCGCCCGACGATCACGCCTTCGGCGTCAATCACGACCCAGCCGTGCTTGACTTCCGAGGCCTTCGCCGCGCGCGTCGATGTGGTGCGCATTATGGTGTTCCTGCGAAAAGTGAAGGCGGGCGTTTAGTGGAGCGCCGAAACGGCGTCAAGAGAGGATATTTTTCTGTTTAATATCTAATAGTTAGATATACGGTATTATATGCTTTCGTACAATTACCGCCATCCTTACCGCCATGCCGCCCGCAGGCAGATCAGCGCCGCGATCCAGAGCAGCACGGCCCCCGCCTGGTGGATCAGGCTGATCCAGAGCGGGGAAACCAGCAGCACCGTGGCCACGCCCAGCCCCGCCTGCGCCAGCGCCAGCACGCCGACCGCGATCGCCGCATCGCGCGCCGGCCCCCGCCCCCGCCACAGCGCCGCCCCCGCCAGAGCCAGCGCAAACAGCGCCGTGACATAGCCAAGCGTGCGGTGGATCAGATGCTGCGTCGCGTGCTCCTGCGTGAAATTGGCGAAGAAATCGTCGAGACTGAACGCCGCCGAAGGAATCCATTCCCCACCAATCAGCGGCCAATCGGCATAGGCCGAGCCCCCGTCAGCGCCCGCCATCAGCGCGCCGAACATGGCCTGCACAAAAATCACCGCCATCAGCGCGCCCGCGACCCAGCGCGGCGCGCCGAGCGCCGATTTCTTCGCCGGCCACGCAAACGCGCCGAGCGCCACCCATAGCGCCAGCGCCAGAATGATCAGCGCCATGCCAAGATGGATCGCCAGCCGCGCCGGACTCACCTCGAGCCGGTCAAACAGCCCGCTCGTCACCATCCACCAGCCGATCGCGCCCTGCAACGCGCCTAGCGCAAACAGCAGAACCGTCAGCCTGAAGCGCCCGCGCAGACGCCCGGTGAACAGGAAGAAGAAAAACGGCAGCGCATAGACCACGCCGAGAATCTTGCCGAGAAAGCGATGCCCCCATTCCCACCAATAGATGTGGCGGAATTCATCGAGGCTCATCGCCCAATTCTGTTCCTGAAATTCCGTGGTGCGCTGATAGAGCGCGAATTCCTCGTTCCAGCGCGCTTCGCTCAGCGGCGGCGTGAGGCCCTTGCCCAGATCCCATTCGGTGATCGAGAGCCCGCTATCGGTGAGGCGCGTGGCCCCGCCCACCAGGATCATGGCCAGCGTCAGCGCGGCCACCACCAAGAGCCACCAGCCCACCGCCGGCGCGCGCGGCGGCCATATGTCCTCTGCGCTCATGCTTGCGTCCTCTTCGCCGGCCCACATAGAACGGGGCGAGCTTGGCGGAAACGCGGCGCGCCGCCGCTGGGGTGATGTTATGAAGATGCGCGCCCGCAAAGCCTTGGGATGCTTCACGCTTTTGGCCTATCTCGGCGCCTATTGCGCGATCGCAGCCACGCTGGGCGCGACTTTGGTGCAGACTTTCCCCAATTGGGCGCAGCTGCTCTATTTCGTCGTCGCGGGCGTGGCTTGGGTGTTCCCGCTCAAACCGCTGTTCGGCTGGATGAATAGAGGCGGTTGAGTGATGCAAAACCGCCCCGGCTTTCACCGGGGCGGTTTGCGTTTTCGCTTCAAGCCGGCGCTGGCTTAGTTGGCGCTCAAGATCGCGCTCAAGATCACGCCGGTGGCGATCGCAACGAGCAGCGTTTCGCCGCGATCGGTGCGCACGTATTCGTAGCCGCGCGGGGGCTCGCGCAAACGTTCGCGGCGATAATCCACGCGCCGATAGTGCGCGCGTTGCGATGCGCTCACCCGGTCGCCGCGCCGCCAATTGCGATAGCCTGGCTCATACGAGCGGCTTTGCATGATCTGGCGCGTCGGTTCGCCATAATACCAGCGGCCATTATAGCTATAGCCATTGTGCTGGCGCGCGTTCCAACGCGGCGCCTGATAGCCCGGCTGGAAGCCGCGCTGGCGCATTTGCGCCGCGCTCGGGCGCCCATCGTTCCAGCGGCCGTTGAGGTAAAAGCCGTTGTGCTGGCGCGCGTCCCAGCGCTGCGGCTGGATATGGCGCTGGGTTTGCGCCGGGGGATTGTAGCCGCGCGATTGGGCGTGCGCCGCGGTCGCGGTCATCGGCAGGCCCAGCGCCAGAGCAGCAGCGGCGGCGAGGGTGACTTTCTTCATCATGGCGATGCTCCTTCCTGCGAGACGGGGGTTTTGCGTGTCTCGATGCGTGAAGCTTCGCGCCGGGGCGCTGAGGGCCGGCTGAACACGTATGGCGCCCATGCCCCGCCTTGGCGCCATTCTTTGTCAGGGCGCGCGGGCGCCACATTCAGCCACAACAAAATCAGCGGAACCGCTGGCGCGGGCGCATTGCAGGGCGCGCCGCAGGGGGCTAATAAGCCCCTCCCCGCGTGACCGGCGCGGGGGTTTTCGGCTCGGAGCGTGGCGCAGCCCGGTTAGCGCACCTGTCTGGGGGACAGGGGGTCGGAGGTTCGAATCCTCTCGCTCCGACCAAATCTGCTTAGAAGCGCACCGCCAGATTGATGCTGGCCCAGCCGTCGCTGAAGCTCGCGTCGTTGCTGTTCAGCGTTGAGAGCTCAATCCCGAACGCGAACGCGCTGCGCCCGTGCGCGTCAGGCGCGGACTGCAGCCGCACCCCCGCGCCAAACGCCTGCGCTTCGGTGCGCGAGCGCTCGAGCGCGGTGGGGCGTTCGAAATAAGTCTCGGCCGCGGCGCCGAACAGGTAAGGCGTGGCGAAGAAGTGGTCGCTGCGTTCGGGAAAGCGCATTTCCACGCGCGCGGCCCAGCCGCGATCGCCCACCATGGCGCTGGGCGGGGGCCCGGAAATCCCGTTCGGCCCGATCGGGCTGAATTGCTCCGAACGCAGCAGCGCTTCGTTGAAGGCATATTGCCCGCTGGCGCCCGCATAGAAGCTGACGTTCGAGGCCACGGGCGCGTTGAGCCCGCCTTCGATCTCGACGCTGGTGAATTCCGCATCCGCGCCCTGGCGCGACAGCGGCTTCAGCGGCGTGGCGTCATCGGCGCTGCGCGCGTTGAGCACATCCAACCCTTGCGAAAGCTCAACGCTGAGCGAGCCAAAGCCCTGCCCCACGCGCGAAGATGCGTCGAGCCCAAGCCGCAGCACGCTCAAGCGATCTTCTGAGAGCGGCACAGGCGTTCCGGTGATCGCGGTGTCTTGGGTTTCGCGCACCAGATCAAAATTGGCGCTGGCGAACAAATTGGTCTCGCGCGTGCGCACGAGCGGGTAGGAGAAGCCAACGCCAAAGCGCTGATATTCGCTCTCCAGCCGCAGCGCCTTCACATTTCCGCCGGGGCGCGTGCTGGAATAATCGTAAGCGGCGTTCAGCGCCGCGCCGTCGGCGCCGATCGGCGTTGTATAGCCCAGCGCGAAATAGCGGCGGCGCGCGTCTTCATCGACGAAAAAGTGCTCATCGGGAAATCCGGCCATCGTCAGCAAAATCTGCTCGCCCCCGCCCCACGGCGAGTTCAACGCCACGGAGGCGGCGATCTGAAAGCCGCCATAGGGCGCGGAAACGCGATTGTCCGCCGCCAGCACGCCGGCGATCGGATCGTGATCCCCATGCAGCACCAGCGCAGCGCCGCCCAATTCCGAACCCGCCGTCAGCGTCGAGCGCAGCGCAAGGCCGGCGGTATCGCCGGCCAGCAGCAGGCGCCGCTCAAGCTCCGCGCTCGTCGGCCGGCGCTTGCCCACCAGCGGCGTCAGCACTTGCGCCACCCGGCGGCGCGCCAGCTCGGGCACGCCATCAAGATCGAGGCTTTGGATGAAGCCATCGATCACCTGGATGCGTACGCTGCCCGCTTGATCCAATTCCTGCGCCGGCACGATCACCCGCGCCAGCGGATAGCCGGCGTCGAGATACGCCTGCTGCAGCCGCGCCGCATAGGCGTACACTTCGGCGACGTTGGTCTCGCCGCGCGGCGCGCCGGCCGCGCTCACATCTTCAAATGCGCCTTCGACAATCAGCTCGTTCAGCGTGAAGCGAACCGATTCCGCCCCGGCGGGCGCGCTTTGCCCCGGGTTTGCCGGAAACACGAAGATCGCATCGCGCGACGGCTCGGCCGCCGTCACGCCCGGGCGGGTCTGTGACGGCGATTCCGTCTGCGCCAACGCCGCAGGCGCTAGCGCCCCCGCGGACGTCATGCACGCCAGCCAAAGGCCAAGCTGCGTGCTCGTGCGCAAAAGGTGCGCGCGCTGTTGCCCCATCGATTTCATCCCCTACCTCGTCGGCGCGACGCACACGCCGTCCGCATCCTGCACGCAACCCTCACCCGAGCCGTCAGCCTCCGCCGGAGCGAAGAAGGTATCGGCCGCCAGCGTGCTGAGCGGCGGCGTTTCCGCCCGCGCCGGGTCCATCTGGCTCGGATCTTCAGCAACCTGCATTTGCGGCGCCGAAGCTGCCGGGCGAATCGTGAACACGCCGTTGACGAACGTGATCGCGTAATTGGGATTGCCCAGCGTGCCTTGGGTGATCGCGTAGTCGCCGGCGGCCTGCCCCCCCGCCCGCGTCAGAGCACCGGTTAACGTATCGCTGAAGGCGAAGCTGCCGCCGGTGAGCGCCCAGGTGAGCGCCGGGTCGGCGTCGCCAAACCACTTCCAGACATCATTCGCCGCCACACTGATCAGCCGCGGCGTAATTTGCAGCGTCCCGCCCACGAAGCTGATGGCGTAGTTCGAGCCCGCGCTCAGCGTGCCCTGGCCGATCGCGTACGCGCCCACGTTTTCACCGCCGGCACGCGCCAGCGCGCCGCTCAGCGTATCGCCAAACACCAGGTTTCCGCTGGTGACGGCATGGGTGAGCGCGGGGTCCGCATCGCCATAGACGCGCACAACGCTGTCTGCCGCAATGGTCAGCGGCCGCGGCGTGATGGCGAGCGCGCCTTGCACGAAGGTGAGCATGTAATTGGCGCCTGCCGAGAGCGAGCCTTGCAGGATCGCGTACGCGCCCACATCCTCTCCGCCAGCCCGCGCCAGCGCGCCGCTCAGCGTATCGCCGAACACCAGATTGCCGCTGGTGATCGCATGCGTGAGCGCCGGGTCCGCATCGCCGTAGAGGCGCGCTAAGTCATCGGCGGTCACCGTGATGGCCCGCGGTGTGATGGCCAGCGCGCCATCCACGAAGGTGAGCACGTAATTGCCCCCGGCCGTGAGCGTTCCCTGCGTGATGGCGTAGAGCCCGACATTCTCGCCCGCGTCGCGCGCCAGCGCCCCCGTCAGCGCGTCGCCGAACACAAGGTTCCCGCTGGTGATCGCGTGCGTCAGCGCCGGATCGGCTTCGCCGTAAACGCGCGTCAAATCGTTCGCGGTGATCGTGATCGCCCGCGGCGTGATGGTGAACACGCCGTCCACGAACGTCAGCGCGTAGTTGGCGCCCGCGCTCAACGTGCCTTGTCCGATGGCGTAGGCGCCGGCATCCTCGCCCGCGGCCCGCGTCAGCGCGCCGCTTAGCGTATCGCCGAACACGAGGCTGCCGCTCGTGAGCGCATGCGTCAGCGCCGGGTCGGCGTCGCCGTAGATGCGCGCCAGATCATCCGCCGTGACCGTGATCGCGCGCGGCGTAATGGTGAGCGTTCCGTCCACGAAAGTGAGTGCGTAATTGCCGCCCGCACTCAGCGTACCCTGGGTGATCGCATAGGCGCCGACATTCTCACCGTTCGCACGCGTCAGCGCGCCGGCGAGCGTGTCGCCGAACACAAGGCTGCCGCTGGTGATCGCATGCGGCAGCGCCGGATCGGCTTCGCCATAGATGCGCGCCAGATCATCGGCCGTCACGGTAATCGCGCGCGGCGTGATGGTCAGCCCGCCCTCAACGAAGGTCAGCGTGTAATTGCTGCCCGCGCTCAGCGTGCCCTGCATAATGGCGTACACGCCGACATTCTCGCCGTTCGCGCGCGTCAGCGCGCCTGACAGCGTATCGCCGAACACCAGATTGCCGCTGGTGACCGCATGCGTCAGCGCCGGATCGGCTTCGCCATAAATGCGCGCCAGATCATCGGCCGTCACCGTGATCGCGCGCGGGGCAATCGTCAGCGCGCCATCGATGAAAGTCAGCGTGTAATTGGCGCCGGCCGTGAGCGTGCCTTGCGTGATGGCGTAAACACCTGCGTTCTCACCGGCCACGCGCGTCAGCGCGCCGCTGATCGAATCGCCGCCTTGCAGCGCCCCGCCGGTGATCTGATAGGTCAGCGCCGGATCGGCGTCGCCATAGATGCGCATCAGATCGTCGGCGGTGATTACCAGCCCGAACGGCGTGATGCTCAGTACGCCGTCCTCGAAGGTCAGCGTGTAATTGCCGCCTGCGCTCAGCGTGCCCTGTGTGATCGCGTACGCGCCCACATCCTCGCCCGCATCGCGCGCCAGCGCGCCTGAAAGCGTGTCGCCAAACACCAGATTGCCTGCCGTGATCTGATGCGTCAGCGCCGGATCGGCCGCGCCATAGACTCGCGAGAGGTCATCCGCCGTCACCGTGATCGCGCGCGGCGTGATCGTCAGCGTCCCATCCACGAAGGTCACCGCGTAATTCGCGCCGGCGCTGAGCGTGCCCTGCGTGATCGCGTACGCGCCCACATCCTCGCCCGCATCGCGCGTGAGCGCGCCCGCCAGCGCATCGCCGAACACGAGATTGCCGGCGGTGATCTGATGCGTGAGCGCCGGATCGGCATCGCCATAAATGCGGTTCAGATCGTCCGCCGTCACCGTGATCGCGCGCGGCGTGATGGTCAGTGTCCCATCGACGAAGGTCAGCGTGTAATTTCCGCCGGCGCTGAGCGTCCCCTGCGTAATTGCGTAGCCGCCAACATTTTCGCCGGCGTCGCGCGTGATCGCTCCGGCCAGCGTATCGCCGAACACCAAATTGCCGGCGGTGATCTGATGGGTAAGCGCCGGATCGGCGTCGCCATAAATGCGGTTCAGATCGTCCGCCGTCACCGTAATGGCGCGCGGCGTGATGGTCAGCGTGCCATCCACGAAGGTCAACGCGTAATTGCCGCCTGCGCTCAGCGTGCCCTGCGTGATCGCGTAGGCGCCGACATTTTCGCCGGCGTCGCGCGTGATCGCTCCGGCCAGCGTATCGCCGAACACCAAATTGCCGGCGGTGATCTGATGGGTAAGCGCCGGATCGGCGTCGCCATAAATGCGGTTCAGATCGTCCGCCGTCACCGTAATGGCGCGCGGCGTGATGGTCAGCGTGCCATCCACGAAGGTCAACGCGTAATTGCCGCCTGCGCTCAGCGTGCCCTGCGTGATCGCGTAGGCGCCGACATTTTCGCCGGCGTCGCGCGTGATCGCCCCCGCCAGAGTATCGCCGAACACGAGGTTGCCGGAGCTGATCTGATGCGTAAGCGCCGGATCGGCGTCGCCGTAAATGCGGTTCAGATCGTCCGCCGTCACCGTGATCGCGCGCGGCGTGATGGTCAGCGCGCCATCCACGAAGGTCAGCGTGTAATTCGCGCCCGCCGTCAGCGTACCCTGCGTAATCGCGTAGCCGCCAACATTCTCGCCCGCGTCGCGGCTCAGCGCGCCGGCGAACGTGTCGCCGAACACCAAGTTGCCGCTGGTCACCGCGTGGGTAAAGCCAGGGTCGGCATCGCCGTAAATCTTGCTGAAATCATCGGCCGTGACCGTAATCGCGCGCGGCGTAATGGTGAGCGTCCCATCCACGAACGTCAGCGTATAATTGGCCGAGGCGCCCAGCGTGCCCTGCGTGATCGCATAGGCGCCGACATTCTCGCCCGCATCTCGCGTCAGCGCGCCGGCCAGCGTGTCGCCGAACGCCAGGCTGCCGGACGTGATCTGGTGCGTGAGCGCCGGGTCACCATCGCCATAAATGCGCGAGAGATCATCCGCCGTCACCGTGATCGCGCGCGGCGTGATCGAGAATACGCCGTCCACGAAGGTCAGCGTATAATTGCCGCCCGCGCTCAGCGTGCCCTGGGTGATGGCATAATCGCCCACGTTCTCACCCGCGTCGCGCGTCAGCGCGCCGGCCAGCGTATCGCCGAACACCAGGCTGCCCGTGGTGATCTGGTGCGTGAGCGCCGGATCGGCGTCGCCATAGATGCGTGAGAGATCATCGGCGGTCACCGTGATCGCCCGCGGCGTGATCGAGAATACGCCGTCCACGAAGGTCAGCGTATAATTGCCGCCCGCGCTCAGCGTGCCCTGGGTGATGGCGTAATCGCCGACATTCTCGCCAGCAGCGCGCGTGATCGCCCCCGCCAGCGTGTCGCCAAACTCCAGCGTGCCGCTGGTGAGCGCATGCGTCAGCGCCGGATCTGCGTCGCCGTAAATCCGGCTAATATCATCGGCCGTCACAATGATCGCACGCGGCGTGATCGAGAACGCGCCCGACGCGAAGGTGAATCCGTAATTGTAGTCTGAAGACAGCGTGCCAAGCGCGGCCAGCGTGTCGTAGAGGCCCACGCCCGCATTCAGCGCAGCGTCGATCGTGATCGTCGGCGCGCCTTGCACGGCGCCCGCAAGCGTATCGCCGCCCACCAGGCCGGTGATCTCATAGCCCACGCCCGGGTTGGCCTCGCCATAGACGCGGGTGGCGTCATCGGCGGTGACCAGCAGATTGGGCGCCAGCGTGAACACAAAGCGATTGCCGCTCGCCCCCAGCGCGCCCGGCGTCGCGGGGTTGTAGAGCGTATTATAATACGGGTTGGCCGAAAGCCCGCTCGTCGCGACATCCGCGTGCGCATCGGCATAAACCAGCCAGCGCCCGGCGCCCGCATCAAGCACCCCTGGGCCAACCCGGATCAGGCCGCCCTCGCCCAGCGCCAGAACGATCGGCGTTGCGCCGTTCGTGGCCGTGATGCTCGAATTCAAACGGATATCGCCGCCCGCGAGCGCGAAATTCTCCACCACGACGCTCCCCGCCGTGATCGCGTCCAGCGTAATGTCGCCGCCTGCGGCGTTGGTCACGCCGGCGCCATCTTGCATGGTGATGCGCACGTCGCCCGTGCCGTTGATCGCCGCCGTCTGAATCACCGCCGCGCCGGCCGAACGATGCGCGTCGATCACGCCGGACGCGATGCTATCATTGGCGATGATGGTGAGATCGCCATCGTCCAGGTTGAGTGCAGAATTCAAGATCACGGAACGCCCCGCCTGGAGCGTCAAACTTCCGGCTGACCCAATCGTAGAGACAACGATGGCGCCTTCGTCAGTCAGGACAATGTCATTGCTCGCTTGCAGCGTGACATCAACGCCCGCCGTAAGCGTAAAACCGAGCTGAACCCGCGAAATGTAGGTCGTGCCCGCCGCGTTGTCGCCGTACATCAGAGACGAAAGCGGCGTCGGCAGCGCGGTGAACAGCATCACCCCACCTGCGCCGGTGAGGCCCGGCGCGCCCACGACGAGGCGATTGCCGGCCGAATTGAACGCCACCGCGCGCCCGAAGATGTCGTTCGCCGTCAGCCCCGGCACACTCACGTCGGCGCCGCCCGCGTAGCCGACCCCCAACGTGCTCACCAACGCGCCGCCGTTAAAATCGCCATCAGCGAATTTGACGAGATAGACCGCCCCCGCGTTGTTGGCGCCATCGCCGAAGCCATCGTCGCCGGTGGCGCCGATCGCGAGCAGATCGCCCTTGTTATTGAACGCCACCGAAATGCCGAGGCCGTCGTCAATGCCCAGCATCGATAGATCGACGTCGTTCGCGCCGGTGTAACCATAGCCAACATTGCCGACATAGCTTCCGCCCGCGCCGGTCGTCGTCGTAAACGAGAACAGCCGTACCGAGCCTGCCTGATCCACCTGATCAGCCGGGCCGTCGTCCCGGATCGCGCCCGCCGCCAATCGGTCGCCCGCGCCATTGAGCGCGACGGAATGGCCGAACTGGTCATTGTCGCTTTGCGTTGCGCCAAGATTGATATCGTTGGCGCCGGCATAGCCCTGCCCGATCGTGCTTGAGAGCGCGCCGCCGGTAAAGCTGGGCCCCGCGAAGCGGATGAGGTGCACCGCGCCCCAATCGGGATCGATCGTGCCCGGCGCGCCGTCATCAAACGGCGCCCCCACCGCAAGCAGCGTGCCGTTATTGTTCAGGGCCACCGCGCTGCCAAACAAATCGCCGCCGCTCAGATTGGCGGTGAGATCAATCTCATAGCCCACGCCTGCGCGCGCCGCGACCGCTCCGCCGCCGAACGCGAAATCGCTGAATGTCAGCAAATACACCGCGCCCGCGCTGCCCATGACATTGCCAAGCCCATCGTCGCCGCGTGCGCCGATCGCCAGCATGTTCGCCGATTGGCTGAGCGCCACGCCCGAACCAAAGCGGTCCGCATCGTCAAGCGTAATGTTGACATTGCCCGCGCCGAGGTAGCCGTCGCCGATCGTGCCTGTGTAAGCAGCCCCCGCGAAGCTCCCGTCCGTGAACGTAAACAGGTGCACGGCGCCGGCGTCGGTCGAGAGATTGTCCGCCCCGTCATCGAGCATAGCGCCGACGGCCAGCCGCGTGCCGGGGAAGTTGAGCGCGACGCTGATGCCGACTTCATCGGCAAAGCCCACCGGCGCCAGTTCGATGTCCAGCGCGCCGGCGTAAGACCAGTTTTGTGCCGACGCAAAATCACCAATCACGATATTGGTCGGGTCAAGCAGCAGGTGCGCGGCGTCGATGTTCAGCAGATCGACCGTGCGCAGCGTGTCGGCGGAAGAAACTTCCACATAGCCGCCGCCCGCATCCACCGCGCCCAGCATGGTGGTCAGCGCCGACGACCAGATGATCGCCGCCCCGCCATCGCCGCTGGCGGCCGAGACATCGATCCGCACGCCGTCATTGACCATCACACGCTCGGCCGAAGCCAGCAGCGGGCTCGCGAAGCGGCCCTCGAAGCCGTCATAGAGCGCGCTTTCGGTGCGGTCGGCGCGCCCGCCTTGGTAGGAGCCGCCGATGCGCACCAAGCCGCCCTGCACAGCGCCGCGCGCATCAAGCTGCGTCGAGAGCAGCGTCAGCGCGCCGCCCGTCATGTCGATGCGCCCGCCGCGCCCGCTGGCGCCGGCCGCGCTATAGCTGCCCGAAGTCAGCACGTTCACGCCCGCGAGGCTGATCACGCCGCCGTCCGTGGCGCCCGAAGCGTTCGTCGCGCTTGAGCTGTTTTCACGCACCGCGCCGCCGGCGCTGATCGAAACCGCGCCGCCTTCGGCCGCGAGCCCGCGCGCGGAGATGTCGCCCGCCAGCAGCGCATCGCCCGCGCTGGTGATATTCACCGCCCCGCCGGCGGCGCCGTCCGCGTTCAGCGCGCCGCCTTGGATCAGCACGCCTGCATTGATCGAGATCGCGCCGCCATTGCTCGCAGCGTCGCCGGAGGCATCGATACGCCCCGAGATCGCGGCCGCGCCTTCATGCGCCTCCAGCACGATGCGCCCTTGCGCATCCTGGCTCACGCTGCGCGCGATGAGATCACCCGGCACGAAGATGGCTTGGCGCATCAGGTTTTGCGCGCCAGCCGCCGAGATGAAAATGCGCCCGCCATCGGCGCGCACCACGCCGTCAGCCGTAATCAGCGGGCGGCCTTCAGCGTCCGTAAGCCCCGCGAGGTCAGATACGGGCACGCCGATGGAGAGGAAGCCGTCCCCCGCGAAATCGAGCGTAACAAGATCGCCCGCGCCGAACGCAACGCGCCCCAGGCGCGCTTCCACCACGCCTTGATTGACGACATTGGCGCCGATCAGCGCCACCGCGCCGCCATCGCCCGCGCGGATCACGCCGGCGTTCGTCACCGCGCCCGCGCGGCCATTGCGGCGGAACGTGGTGCGGCCCGAAAGGAAATCGGCGTCCGCAATGTCGAGCGTGGAGGCTACGAACGACCCCGCGTCCACCACGCCGCTTGAGGTGATCGCCACCCCGTTGGGGTTCACCAGCATCACCATGCCCGGCGCAGAAAGCGCCCCGGCAATGGTTGAAGGAGTTGAGCCCAGCACGCGGTTCAGCGTCGCGGAATCCGCGCCCGGCTGATTGAACGTCACGCTGTTGGCGGCGCCGATATCGAAGCTCGACCAATTGATGATCGCGCTTTGCGTCTCTTGATGCACAAGCAACGCGCCGGGCTGGCTGTAATCGATCGCTGCGGCGCCCGCGCTCACCTGCCCGCCTTGCGGCAGGTCAGCGCTTTGCGCAAACGCTGGCGCGACGATGCAGCTCATCGCCGAGGTCAACAGCAATGCCGATTTCCAAACGCCCGCGCCCATAAGCCCTGTCCCCTGTTGGAAGGGCGCTATTCAAAAGGGCTTTTGCGGCCAGGGGCGCCGACTTCACCCCACGCACGGTGACGTTGTGGATAAGTTCCCCAAAGACGGCAGTGTAGTGCAGTTTACACACGCTTGGCGTTAATCATGATGGGTCGCCTTATTGGGGCATGACCCACGCGAACGCCGCCACGATCGGCCCGCGGAAGAGCCCGCCATAACGCTGCCCGCCCACCGGCCCCCAATAGCGTTTGGCCGGGCCGCCAGCGATATCGAGCGTGTCGAACCCGGCGCTTTTGGCCCATTCGATCGCCGCGATCAGCACCGCGGCGCGCGCGTAATCGTCATCGAACTCCAGATCGGCGCCGCCGCATTGGATCATCGCCGTCGAGCCTATGCTGGTGAACACGAGGCCCGCCATGCGCTTGTCTTCGCGCATCAGCTGCAGCGAATGCAGCTTCAGCGCCGAGCGCGCGCTCGCCGCCATCAGCGCCGGCCAGAAATTCATTCGGTCAGGCGCGGCCACCACTTCGCGGCTCTCATCCTGCGCCCATTGCCCGCGCCAATGATCGACGATCCATTCGACATCGCCCGCGCCGTCCACGCGCTGAGTCACTTGCGCCAGCGTCTTGCGCGCGCGGCGGATCGTGTATTGGCGCTTTTTCTCGCGCCAATGCGCTTCGTAATCGGCTTTGAGATCGACCTTGCGCCATTCGTACGCCCAGGATTTGGTTGGCGAGAGCTCGGCGATGTTTTCGCCCATGCCCCCTTCCACACGCACTTCCAATCCCAGCGCTTTCAGCGCCCGCCCCAGCGCGGCAGCATTCACCGCGGGCGCCACTTGCTTGGGAATGCACTGATACGTCACCGGCTCCCAGAAATGGCGGCGCTGGCGCAACGAAATCACTGCGATCGGCGCGCCGTTTTCGCTGACGAGCGCATGCCGCTTGGGCACGCCGGTTTCTTTTAGCAAGGCGCGATAGACGTCATGGCCGCATTCCGGCATCGGCGGCATCGCCTCTAACGCCGCATCGAGACGATCATTCCAAGCGGTGAACCATTCCACCTGCGCCCGGCCGGCGTGCACGCGCGCGCCCGCGAGCGCCGCCGCCTCAATCGCAGGCCAGGCGCCGCGCACAGCCGGGCGCAGCGCGCTTTTTATCGCGGCTTTGATCGACATCTCTCCGTCTCGAAGTTCGCCACATTCACCCGCGGCCGCTTGGCGTCAACCGCGCACGCGCGCGGCGTGCGTTGGGCGCTTAAGCTTCGCGGAATTGCCCGCGCATTTACCCTTTGCCGCGCGCGGCGCCGCCTTTTTCCACATGATCGCGCAACATTTGCGACGGCCGGAACGTCACCACCCGGCGCGGGGTGATCGGCACTTCCTCGCCCGTCTTGGGATTGCGCCCGATGCGTTGGCGCTTGGCGCGGACGTTGAAATTGCCAAAGCGCGAAAGCTTCACCGTTTCGCCTTCGACCAACGCGTCCTGCACCATTTCCAGCATGCGCGTCAGCAAGCGGTTGGCGTCGGCGCGCTGCAGATTGGCGCGGCGCGCCAGCGCTTCCACCAAATCGGCCCGCGTAATCGTCTTACCCGTCACCGGAGCCCCCTCCGCCGCGCGGCGGGGGATACCGCAGCGCCTGGGGGAAAAGCTAGGCTCCTCCGGGGCTTAGGTCAAATGCTGCGAAGGTCTTAGAGCCGCACCAAGGCCGCGCCCCAGGTCAGCCCGCCGCCCAGCGCCTCCATCAGCACCAGATCGCCAGGCTTCACCCGGCCATCCCGCACCGCAACGTCCAGCGCCAGCGGCACGGAGGCCGCTGAGGTGTTGCCGTGCACCGCAACGGTAGAGACCACCTTGTCGGCGTCGATTCCAAGCTTGCGCGCCACCCCGTCAAGAATGCGCTGGTTGGCCTGGTGCGGCACGAACCAATCGACTGCATCCAGCGGCACGCCCGCGCGCGCGCACGCTTCCAGCATGGCGCCGGAAATATGCTCCACCGCCTGGCGGAAAACCGCGTTGCCCACCATGCGCACCTTGCCCACGGAGCCGGTCTGCGAAGGCCCGCCATCCACATAAAGCAGGTCATGGTTGCGCCCATCGGTGCGCAGATAGGTGGAGATGACGCCCCGCTCGCCAGCTTGGGCCGGCGTCTGCGCCTCCATCACCACCGCGCCCGCGCCGTCGCCGAACAGCACGCAGGTGGCGCGGTCTTCCCAATCGAGCAGACGCGAGAACGTCTCCGCGCCGATCACCAATGCGGTTTTGGCCTGGCCGCGAACGAGGAAATTATCCGCCGTCGCCAGCGCGAACACGAACCCCGAACACACGGCCTGGAGGTCAAACGCAGCCCCCGGCCCCGCCCCGATCGCCGCCTGCACGCGCGCGGCGGTGGCGGGAAACGTGAGGTCCGGCGTCGTGGTCGCCAGCACGATCAGATCGATGTCCTTGGCTTCGCGCCCGGCCGCCTCCAGCGCTTTACGCGCCGCGCCTAAAGCGAGATCGGAGGTTTTCTCCCCCTCGCCGGCGATGTGGCGCTGGCGAATGCCGGTGCGCTCGCGAATCCATTCGTCGCTCGTATCCACGCGCGCCGAGAGCTCCGCGTTCGTCAGCACCCGCGCGGGCAGATGCGAGCCGACGCCCAGTACAACGCTACGCATCGGCGGGCTTCTCCGTCGGCGCGGGCGCGCGCGAAAGCCGGGCGAGGTTGCGCTCTATTTCTTCGCGATAATGGCTGCGCGCCATCTTTTCCGCGACGCCGATCGCCGCGGCATAGCCCGGCCCCGTCGCGCTGCCATGGCTTTTCACCACAAGCCCGTTCAGGCCCAGGAAAAGCGCGCCGTTGAAAGAGCCAGGATCCATGCGTGCGCGGAGCTTCTTCAAAGCAGGTGTGGCGATCAACGCGCCAAGCATGGCGAAAGGTCCGCTGGTCAGCGCTTCGCGCAGCAATTGGCCCACCAAGCGCGCCGTGCCTTCGCCGGTTTTCAGCGCGATATTGCCAGTGAAGCCGTCGGTGACCACCACGTCCACACTGCCCTTGGCGATGTCGTCGCCCTCGACGAAACCGTGAAAATTCATGTCGAGATTGGCCTCGCGGATCAGGCGCGCGGCCGTGCGGATTTCTTCGTGCCCCTTCTGATCTTCGGCGCCTACATTGAGCAGCGCCACGCTTGGGCGCTCGCCGCCCGACACGGCGCGCTGAAACGCCTCGCCCATAATGGCGAACTCGACCAATTGCTCGCTATCGGCCTCCACGTTGGCGCCCACATCCAGCAACACCACGTAGCCGCCCGTCACCGCCGGCCAGCGCGCGGCGAGCGCAGGGCGATGCACGCCCTCCATCATGCGCAGCCGGAACATGGCGATCGCCATGTAGGCGCCCGTATTGCCGGCCGAGACGACCGCATGCGCGCGCCCTTCTTTGACGGCCTCCACCGCGTTCCAAAGGCTTGAGCCTTTGCCCTGGCGCAGCGCCTGGCTCGCCTTCACGTCCATGCCGATGGCTTTTTCAGCCGGGACGACTTCACTCGCCGCCTTGGCGTGCGCAAAGCGCTCCAGCAGCGCGTTGAGGCGCGCGGCGTCGCCATGCAGCAAATAGCGCACGCTTCCATTGTTGCGGCGCGCGGCGATATCGACGCCCTCGACGACGATGTCAGGGGCGGCGTCGCCGCCCATCCCATCAATCGATAGAATGAGTGTGCTGTCGGGCATTAGGTCTGCAGATCGCCCCTAGGAATACGCAAGATAGCGGCGCCGCGCCGGGCGCCCTGCTTCGGGCGCGGACCATAAGCCCGGGCCACGGGAAAGCCAAACCGTCCGGTCAGGCTAAAAATCCGGGCCAGGCCTCTGGCTCGGCCAGCTCCTCTGGGGACGCGGCGCCCTGCCGGCGCGCCAAATCGGCGCCATAGGCGGCCAGGCGCGCGGCGAACGCGTGATCCCCCTGTTCGCCCAGCACATTGCGCATAATCGCCTCCTCCAACGCCTCCGGGGCCTCAAGCGCCGCCTCGTAGGCCTGCACCCTGCCGTAAAAATCCCCCGCCAGCTTGCGCATGCGCTTGGGCACCGTCAGGTCTCCCACGCCCGCCTCGCGAAGCCCCGAATCGATGTGGCGAAACAGGAGATCGGTGAAATTCTGCGCCAGGGGGCGGGCTTCGGGCGCCGCCTTGAGGCGCACCAGCGCCAGGCCGGCATGTAGCGTCAGCAGCTCAAACCGCCCCTGCAACGTATCGGGAACCCGGCCCGGCCCGTAAAATTCGGGCCTTCGGCTGGCATGCGCCACAGTTTCCAGCAACCGGCGCGCCTCTGCGAGCCCCGCATTTCGCCTGAACGGCCACATCAACATGCCAGTCCTCAGCTCCCCTCTTGCCCGGCGCCGCGCCGCGCCTTACCCCTGACCTCGATTTTCGGCCAGGGCCCGAGGTGAAGATGAGCAGCGGTTTCTTGCGTGTTTCGGCGGCGCTCATCGCGCTTGGCGCCGCCAGCGCGGCGTGCGCGCCCGTGCAGACCTACAGCGGCTTCTCGGCCGAACGCAACAATGTGGAAATCCCCGACCCGCAAGTCGGCGTGGACACCCGCTCCACCGTGCAGCAGCGCTTCGGCAGCCCCTCCACCACCGCCGTGCTCGATCAGAGCGACGCCTGGTACTATCTCTCGGCGGTGCAAGAGCGCGTGGCGTTCTACACCCCGCGCATCACCGATCGGCAAGTGATGGTGGTGCGGTTTGACGGCGACACCGTCGCAAGCGTTGACAAATATGGCTTAGAGCGCGGCCGCATCATCGCCTATAACGGCGCCGCCACGCCGACGCGCGGACGCGAGCTTGGCCTGCTGGAGCAGATCTTCGGCAATATCGGCAACCGCGTGCCGATAGGCCGCGACGAAAGCGAGCAAGGCGCCCGGCGCGATCGCGATTAAGCAACGCTCTTACGGCAAAGAAAAACGCCCCGGCTTTCACCGGGGCGTTTTGTTTTGGCTTGATCCTACTGATCAATTCCAGTGCGCGAGCGCCGCGAGCATCAAGAGCGCCACGATGTTGGTGATCTTGATCATCGGGTTCACGGCCGGGCCGGACGTATCCTTGTAGGGATCGCCGACCGTATCGCCCGTCACCGCGGCCTTGTGGGCGTCGCTGCCCTTGCCGCCGTGATGGCCTTCTTCGATCAGCTTCTTGGCGTTGTCCCAAGCGCCGCCGCCCGAGGTCATCGAGATGGCGACGAACAGCCCGGTCACGATCACGCCCACCAACAGCGCGCCCAGCGAAGCGAACGCGTTGGCCGGGCCGGAGATCGCATAGATCACCGCAAACAGCGCGATCGGCGCCAGCACCGGCAGCAGCGACGGCACGATCATTTCGCGGATCGCCGCTTGCGTCAGGATGTCGACAGCCTTGCCGTAATCGGGCTTGGCCTTGCGATCCATAATGCCGGGGATTTCCTTGAACTGACGGCGCACTTCTTGAACCACCGCTTCAGCCGCGCGCCCCACCGCCGTCGAACAGGTACGGCAGCAGGCCGCCGATGAAGAGGCCGACGATCACGTACGGATTGGAGAGCGCGAAATCCGGCACGACGCCTTCAAAGAAGCGGAATTCGGCCGGGTGCGCGGCGTAGTATTTGAGATCTTCAAAATACGCCGCAAACAGCACGAGCGCGCCGAGACCGGCTGAGCCGATCGCATAGCCCTTCGTCACCGCCTTGGTGGTGTTGCCCACCGCGTCGAGCGCGTCGGTCGTCACGCGCA
>DAOMPU010000013.1:0-8679 GCA_035444925.1 Terricaulis sp.
ACGAAAAGGGCGTGGATGAAAAAATCCTCGCCGTGCCGGTCGATGCGCTCAACCCGTTCTACAAGGACGTGAAGACGCACGAGGATTTGCCGCCGCTGCTCGTGCAGCAGATCACCCACTTCTTCCGCCACTACAAGGATCTCGAGCCCGGCAAGAGCGCGAGCGTAGGCGATTGGGCGACGCTTGAGGTCGCGCATGAGCGCATCCGCCAGGCAATCGCGCGCAAGAAATGAACGCCGCCGCCATCGCCGCCGCGTTGACTGAAGCGCTGGAAGCCGCCGCCGCCACAGAAGCCGGCGCGGCTTGCGTGCTGGTTTCGCTCAATTTCAACTTGATCAGCGCGCCTGCGCCGGGCCAAGCGCGCGCCAGCGTGGCGCGCAAAACGCGCACGCTGGTTTTCATGCACGCCGATTTCGTCGGCGCCGATGGCGCGCTCATCGCCAGCGCCGCCAGCGTGCATCGTCTCACCGATTAGGCGCGCGGCGCGATCCAGCGCATTTCAACCAAAGTCGCGTCGTGCAGCACGTCCGGCTCGATTTCCTCGAACGCGCCCGCCGGCCCGTCATACGCATCCGGCAATTTATAGACGCGCCAGAAATTGCCGCCCGCGCCAGTCGAGCAGGCAAACCCCGCTTGCCCATCCACCTGCTCGGCGAGGCAAAACGGCACCTGCTCTGGCGGCGCCACGCCGAACAGCGTCTGCCCCACGATATCCTGCGTCGGCCCGCGCGCTTGGGGCGAGCGCGTCACGATGGCGTGGATGTACGCGCCGTCGGCGGTGGGCAGCACGCGGAAGATTTCCGCCGCGCCGCTCGAAAGCGTAATCGCCGTGAAGGGCTGACCTTCGATCTGATCTTGCGTGGACGCGACCTGATAGCTCGGCGCCGCCGCCTGGATCGCTTCAACACTCATCGCCAGCGCCGCACTGATGCCCGCCGCGCCGCCGGGGCCGATGCTGGCCGCCTGCGCGGCGGCCGCAGCTTCAGCGGGCGGCGCCTCCGCGGCCTTCTCCGCACGCGGGCCGCACGCGGCGAGCGTCAAAGCGAGCGCCGCGAGCGCAAAGCGCTTCACGAGAAAACCTCAAACAAACCGGCCGCGCCCATGCCGCCGCCGATGCACATCGTCACCACCGCGTTCTTCGCCTTGCGCCGGCGCCCTTCCATCAGCACGTGGCCGACGAGGCGCGCGCCCGTCATGCCGAACGGGTGGCCGATGGCGATGGAGCCGCCATTGACGTTGTATTTCTCCGGATCGATGCCGAGGCGATCGCGGCTGTAGAGGCATTGCGAAGCGAACGCCTCGTTCAGCTCCCAAAGATCGATGTCATCGACCTTGAGGCCCTGGCGCTCAAGCAGGCGCGGTACGGCGAACACCGGGCCGATGCCCATTTCATCGGGATGGCAGCCGGCCACGGCAAAGCCTTTGAACAGCCCCAGCGGCTCAAGCCCGCGCCGTTCGGCTTCCTTTTCATCCATCAACACCAAGGCGGCCGCGCCATCGGAAAGCTGGCTCGCATTGCCGGCGGTGACGAAATTGCCCGGCCCGCGCACAGGCTCGAGCTTGGCGAGGCCTTCGAGCGTGGTGTCCGGCCGGTTGCAATCATCGCGATCGACCACGGCATCGACGATGCTTTCGGCCTTGGTGGCCTTATCGATCACCTTCATCTTCGTCTTCATCGGCACGATCTCATCCTTGAAGAGACCGGCCGCCTGGGCTGCGGCGATGCGCTGCTGCGAACGCAGCGAATATTCATCCTGATATTCGCGGCTGACATTGTAGCGCTGGGCCACGATGTCGGCCGTTTCGATCATGGTGATCCACATGTACGGGTGCTCAGCCATGAGCTTTTCCTCGAACATGTGATCCTTGTTCATCGACGAGGAGAGCCGCGTCAGCGAAATCGATTCAACCCCGCCCGAAACGCCGACCTTCGCGCCCTCATTCATGATGTAGTGCGCGATCTGCGCCGTCGATTGCAGGCCCGAGGAGCAGAAGCGGTTGATGGTGGCGGCCGAGCATTTGAAATCCAGCCCCGCCCACACCGAGGCCAGCCGCGCGATGTTGTGGCCGGTGGCGCCTTCCGGCGAGCCGCAGCCGAGGATCACATCCTCCACCGCGTCGCTTTCCACCTTCGCGCGCGCCACCGCGTGCTGAATCGCATGCCCGGCCATCGCCGCGCCATGCGTGTCGTTGAAGGCGCCCCGGCCCGATTTAGCGAGGCCCGTACGAGCGTAAGACACAATAACGGCGCGACCCATCAGCTTCTCTCCCTGAAATTTGCGCGCACCCTAAACATGTGTTCGCAACTGCGAAAGCATAGACGTGGCGTAAGCTGCGGCGCCCTTCCCTCCCCGTGAGGGGAGGGCGTCACGCGCAGCGCTGACGGGTGGGCCCTACGAGATCGCCTGATTGTTCACCAGGCCGCCGCCGGCGTGCGTTGAGCCGTCATCGGCCGCCGCCGCCGCGACGGCGCCCGTCGCCACCGGGCTGGTCGCCACCCCGCCCTGCTGGAACATGCCGCGCCCGCGATCCTGAATCCATTTGGCGATGTCTTCCGAGAGCACGCCCGCGACGATGCCGATCAGCGACACCGTGAACGGATTGAGCGCCGAGGAGCTTGCCGCCGTTTCCGCGCCGGAGCCGAACGCAAAGCCCGCGATCGCCGCATTGGCCAGCATGTAAAGCGCAAACGCCGCGCACGCGCCGAAGATCAGCCGCACCACGACTTCCGCCATCGTCACCGGCACGGCGCGGTTGAGGTACGCCGGGAAAAGATAAAGCAGCGAGCCAAGCCCGCCCATCAGCAGCACCAGAATGGTGGAAAGCAGCGCCGGATGGCCCTGCGCCAAGAACGCGCTGACGCCCCAGGGGCTCAGGTTTGAAAGCGCGGCCGCTTCGCCGCGCACGCGGCCATAGACTTCGTAGGGCACGACGTTTTGCTGAAGCGCGAAGATCGCGCGATTGGATTCGGCCACTTGCCCGCCGATCGTGCGCTGGCGCGCCACCAGGGCCGCGCGCTCAGCATCGGCCGCTTCCAGCGCTTCTTCTTGCTGCGCAAGCTGCTCGGTTTGCGTCGTCAACGCCGCCAGCGCCTGCTGATCGGCGCTCGACACGCCCGGCTGCGCGGCGGCGGCGGAAACGCGCTGCGAAAGCGCGGCGACGCTGAGATCGGTGCTCGCAGGGGCGGCCGCGTCAGCGCGCTGCTCCAGCGCGGCGACGCCGCCGACGATCGCGGCGCGCGTTTCGTTGGCCGCCGCTTCAGCGCTGGCGATGCGCCCATCGATGGCGGCGATGGCTTGCTCCACCTCCGCCAATTCGCCGCGCGGGGCCGCGCTTTCCGCCTCCAGCGCCGCGACGCGCTGATCGGTTTCACGCAGCTTTTCGAAGGAGAGCAGCCCATTGGTGGACGGCGCCACCTGCGCCAGCCCGTACTGAAAGTCGCGCGCGCTGAACACGAGCGCGCTCAGCGCCAGCACCGAAACCATGGCGATCGCCAGCACCAGCCCCACGGCGAATTTGTAGAATGTCATCCCGATCCCCCAGACGACCTGTCCCGCGCGCTTCTCGCGCATGGTTAAGCTAAGCCGTTTCGAGAGCCGAAGCATCCCGAATTCGCGGGCAGGGCTAGAAGCCAGAGCCTGTGGAAATTTTTCCTGAGGTATTCAGTGCTTACATGCCCTTGCGCTAAGCAAGCAGTGGCGATTCCCAGCATCGGGCGCGTTTGAGCCCCAAATTTGGGCGCCTGCCCAGCCGAGAATGAATATTTTTTGATTTGTTCAATTTTCTCTTGTCAGCCCTTACGCCCTGCGCCATGGTCAAACTGCGCTTCCTCCCCGACGCGCGACCTTTGCCTGGAGAGACCTCATGAACGCCGTCCGCACGATCGCCCTCGCCGCCGCTCTCACGCTGGGCTTCGCCGGCTCCGCCCTCGCGCGCGATCCCGTTTTCACCGCCACGCTCGACACGCCGTCGGCGCAAGCGCGCGTCATCGCGCAAAACGCGATCTGGAATTGCGAAGGCGAAACCTGCGTGGCGCGCGCTTCGCACGCCGTCAGCGTGCGCGCCTGCCGCCAGCTGGTGCGTGAAACCGGCGGCCGCGTGACCGCCTACGGCACCGATGAGCGCCAGCTCTCGGCCGACGAAATCGCCCGCTGCAACGGCGAAACCGTGACCCAGCAGGCTTCGAACTAAGCTTTTCCCACAAAGCGAACCGAACGGCCGCGGGCGCAAGCCTTGCGGCCGTTTTCGTTTCAGCGTGCGCTCAGCCCACGCAGCCCAACGCCGCGCCCGCGCCGCGGGCCGCATGGCTCCAGCGCCAGCAATCTTGTGGCCGGATCGTCCTGCAGGCGCAGCCGCGCGGCGCCGGTGCGCCCATCCAGCAAGGCATGGCTTTCCGCGCTCAACGCGCCGTTTTCCGCTTGTGTCAGCACCAGCACCCCGCGCGCGCCGGCCACGCCCCGCCCGCCCGCGCGCGGCAGGCGATATTCGATCCGCACCCGGAAAGGATCTTGCCCCAGCACGGCGTAGCGCGGCGCTGCAAACAGCGTCTCCTGCTGATCCTGATAGGCGGCCACGATCGCGCGCTCGGTGAAACGCACGCCCACATCTTCGCTGCACGCAGCGGGCCCCGAACTCCAGAGGCCGTCCAGCTCAATCGGCGGCGCGGGCGCGGGCGCGCACCCTGCGGCCAGCGTCAAGCTCGCCAAGGCGATCAGCATCCGCGCCATGGCCCCCGCCTAAGCCGCGCCGGTTGACGAGGTCTGAACGACGGAGGCGCATTAATGTGCGGTAAATGCCATAGCCAAAACGGCGCCGATGGCCCATGTCCTTGAAATCCCATGGTCGCCGCCGCTCCACCTCCGCCCCACTCCGCCGGCCGCTCCGCGTCGGCCATGCTCGAAGATTTGATCGAGACCTTCCCGGCTGAGCGCGTCAGCCTGGGCGATCTGCTCGACCGGCTCGACGCGCGCGCTTACGGCATGCTGCTGCTGGTGCTGGCGCTGCCCATGTGCGTGCCGAACGTGCCGGGCATTTCCACCATTTTCGGCATGCTGATGCTGTTTCCGGCGGTTGGGCTTTTAACCGGCGCGCGCCGGCTCTGGGCGCCTGAAAAGCTGCGCGCCAAGGAGATCGACGGCGCCATCCTGCGCCGCACGCTGCGCGTGGCCATCCCGCCGCTGAAGCGCGTGGAATGGCTGATCCGCCCGCGCTTCTCGGCGCTGACGCGCTTTCCGATGACCATCGCCGTCGGCGCGCAGACGCTGCTGATGGCGATCATCCTGATCTTGCCGATCCCGTTCGCGAATTGGCCGCCAGGGATGACGGTGGCGATGACGGCGCTCGCGCTGCTGCAGCGCGACGGCTTGCTGATGCTGCTGACCATCCCGGCGGCGATCGTGTCTGTCGGCTCGGTGTTCTTTGGCGCGTTCGTGGGGCTTGCGGCGATCAACGGCGTGATCACGTGGCTGCAGGCGATCTGGCAATAGCGCTTACGCGCCGCGCTTAGGCGCATAAGCCCACGCCACAGCCGCGAGGCCCGCGAGCAGCAGCACGGAATATTCCATGCCGTTGCGCCCAGCGCCGACGACGAACCAGCCCGCGGGCCAATGCACCAGCACCAGCCCAAGGCCGACGATCACCATGTGCCCAAGGCACGCGAGCGTCACGAAGCGGCGCGCAAGAATGAAGAGCGGCGCGATCAGCTCATAAATTGTAACGGCCGCCGCCCAATAGAAGCCTTCCGGAAAGCCGATGCCAGAAAGCCATTCGCCGAACCCGGTGACGTACGGATCCCAATGGCTGGCGCGGAACGCGCCATGGATGAACAACAGCACCGCCAGCGCGATGCGCACGATCGACAGCGAAAGCTCCAAACGCTCCGCCTGCGCGCGCGGCCCAAGGATCATGGCTTCCCCCTCGTTTGAAGGGGAGAGCGCCTCAATCCAGGCGTGCGCGCAATGACGTTGCGACGAAAGGCTTAGCAGCCGCGCGGGATGATCCAGCCCAGGCGCGCGCCGTCGCGGCCGGTGGCCGCTTCCGCGCACGGGCGCGGCTGGGCGCAGCCGCGGTGGAATTCCGGATCGCCTTCGCCGGGGCGGCGATCAACATCCGACAGCGTTTCATAGACGACGACCTCGCCCCCGCCCGCCGGCGCCACGCACTCGCGGCGCGCGCCATCGGCTTCGCGCAGGCGCACCGCCACCACCGCATCATCCATCGCCGCGGCCAACGTCACGCGCGCGGGGCGCGATTGGGCGCGGGCCATGCACGCATCGATCGCGGGGATCAACTCCGGCAGCACCGACGCCCATGTCGGGCGCGCGCCTTCCTGGATGCCGCGCCGCGCGCAGCCCTGATAGGCGACGCCCTCAAACAGAACGTGCGCCACATATTCCAATTCCATCCCGCTCGCGCTGCAGGGCTGGCGCATCAAAGTGATGGTGAGCGGCCCCGCCGCCACGCGCACGCCGCGCTCGCGATAATCGCGCGCGCCGGCGACGCCGCCATCGTCGCCCAGGCCAGGGCGGGAGAATTGCGCGTAATCCTCCATCAGGCGCAGCTCCCACGCGCCCTCGGACCCATCGGCGCCGACGCCGCCGGAAGCCTGAAACTCGCCTTCGTAATACGCGCGCTGTGCAGCGTTCGCGGGGGCGCCGATGGCGGCCAATTGCTCGGCGGCGATTTCGGCTTCGCGCTCGGCGTTGCTGGGCGGGCCGGCCTGCTCAACCGGCGCAGGCGCCTCCTGCTGGCAGGCCGAAACAACCAGCACCGCCAACGCTGCGCCAACGCAGCGGATCGAGGCCCGCATGGGCTTACCCCCTTTGCCGGCGCTCCGGCATGGAGGCCGCCAGTGCTAGTATAGCCCGATGCAGCGTGATTCCGGCGCCCCACTTTATGAGTTTTTCGCCGGCGGGGGCCTCGCCCGCCTCGGGCTAGAGGGTGATTTCGCCTGCGTTTTCGCCAACGACATCGACCCCGCGAAGGCCCGCGCTTACCGCACCGCGTTCGGCGGCGAAGATTTGCGCGAGGGCGACATCTGGAACCTTTCCAGCACCGATCTGCCGGGCCAGGCCGCGCTCGCCTGGGCTTCCTTCCCCTGCCAAGACCTCTCGCTCGCTGGCGCACGCCGGGGGCTTGCGGCGCCGCGCTCGGGCGCGTTCTGGGGGTTCCACCGGCTGATCGAAAAGCTGAAGCAGGAGCGCCGCGCGCCCGACATTCTCGTGCTCGAAAACGTCTCCGGCCTTTTGAGTTCGCATGGCGGCGCCGATTTCACCGCGCTTGTGCATGCGCTCGACGATCTGGGCTACCGCGTCGGCGCGCTGGAGATCGACGCGGCGTTGTTTACGCCGCAATCGCGCCCGCGCCTGTTCGTGATCGCCGCACGCCACGCACCCGCGCATCTCACGATGTCCGGCCCCGCCGCGCCGTTTCATACGCAAGCCTTGCGCAACGTGGCGGCGCGTCTGCCGGAAAATTTGCGCAAACATTTCGTCTGGTGGCGCCTCGATGCGCCGCCGACGCGCAACACGCGCCTGATCGATCTGATCGACGACGCAAACACCGATTGGGATGCGCCGGAAAAAACCGCCAAGCTGCTGGCGCAGATGAGCCCGCTGCAGCGCGCGCGCGTGGACGCGCTGCGCGAGGGCGGCGGCGCCCATGTCGGCGCCCTATTCCGGCGCATTCGCATCGAGCGCGGCCAGCGCGTGCAGCGCGCGGAAGCACGGTTTGATGGCCTAGCCGGCTGCTTGCGCACGCCCGCGGGTGGCTCGAGCCGGCAGATTTTGCTGTTCGTGGAAGGGGAGAACGTGCGCTCGCGCCTGCTCTCCCCGCGCGAGGCCGCGCGGCTAATGGGCGCGCCGGATCATTACCCGCTGCCCGAAGGGCAAACCGCGGCGCTGCATCTCTTCGGCGATGGCGTGTGCGTGCCCGCCGTGCGCTGGCTTTCGCAACAGCTGCTGGCGCCTTTGGCGGACGCTGCGCCCACGCGTAAAAGCGCGTGATGCGCGCCGACGTTTTCAGCACCGAGAAACGCGCCGCCGTGATGCGCGCGGTGAAAAGCAAGAACACAGCGCCCGAGCGCGCGGTGCGCGCCGCGGCGTGCGCGTGCGGCTTTCGCCGCCGCTACCGGCTCAACGGCGCGCAGCTTCCCGGCAAGCCCGATCTTGTGTTCGCCAACTTGCGCAAAGCCGTGTTCGTGCACGGCTGCTTCTGGCACGGGCATGATTGCAAACGCGGCGCGCGGGCTCCGAAAGATAACGCCGCCTATTGGCGCGCGAAGATTGCGCGCAACCAGCAGCGCGACGCCGCGGCGCTCTCCGCGCTTGCCGGCGCGGGCTGGTCAGCCTTGGTGATTTGGGAGTGCGAAACGCGCGATCCAGGGGCGCTCCAAGCCCGGCTCGCGGCGTTCCTCACTCCCAAATAGCTCCCCTCCCCCATGGCCGTAGGAGAGGGGTTCGAGGCGAAGTCCGTGCGGGAGGATTTGCCCGGCCCGCGCCCCGAAATTTCACGTTCCGCCGCCATCAGGGCCGCCAAGGGCCCCGCACCGATCAGCAACACCACGGCCATGCGGGTCACTCCGACTAGCGAACATCTGCATTTGCGATGCATTCGCAATAAGAGTCAAGCGGGGCGTGCAGGTTTGTTTGCAGGTTGGAGCGCGCGCCCCCTGGCGCGCCT
>DAOMPU010000013.1:8689-9218 GCA_035444925.1 Terricaulis sp.
AGAAAGATGCGGGCCCGGGGGCCCGCGCTCCAACTCCCAAACGTCGGTGTTTCAGGCGGCGGTTTGCGCCTGCACCAGCGGCGCGTCGAGCGTCAGCGTGAACACCGAGCCTTGGCCCACATCGCTTTTGGCGTTGAGCTGGGCGCCCATGAGACGCGCCAGGCGCAGCGAGATGGAAAGCCCAAGCCCCGGCCCCTCGCCCTCGCCGCGCACCCGCTCACGCCCGAAGATTTGCGCAAGCTGCGTGCGCGACATGCCCGCGCCCGTATCCGCGATGACGAAGTGCAGCCGCATCTGGCCCGGCGTTTCGCTGGCGCGCGCGCTGAGGCTGACGCGTACGCCGCCATGCGTGGTGTAGCGCACCGCGTTGGCGACAATGTTGAACAAAATCTGCCGCACGCGCGGCGCATCGATTTCAACCGCGATCGGCGTATCGCGCGTGACGTCGAGAAACAGCTCAAGATGCTTATCCTGCGCCGCCGCACGAAACGCGCTGACGACGCCGCGCACCAATTCGCGCGGATCGGCC
>DAOMPU010000013.1:9228-19716 GCA_035444925.1 Terricaulis sp.
GCGTCTCGCGACGGCCGCGCGCGGCTCGATCCGCACCAGGCCGTTTTCCAGCCGGTCAAGATCGGAGAGATCGTCAAGCACAAGCTTCAGCACTTCGCCCGCTTGGGCCAAAGTGGCGATATGCGTGCGCGCCTCGGGCGTCACCGCCGCGCGGCGCAGATGTTCGGCCGCGCCGATCAACGCCTGCATGGGCGTGCGCAATTCGTCGTTCATGCGCTTTATTGCGTCTGATTTTGCGGCGGCGGCCGCGGCGGCGGCTTGGCGTTCGCGCATGATCGCCGCTTCCGCGCGCGCCTGGGCGGCGTCCGATTCCAGCAAGCTGCGCCAGAGCGAAAGCCCGAACGCCACCAGCAGCAGCGCGCCGACAAACGGCGTCAGCAGCAGCGGATTGCTCCAACCCGACATCGCGTAGTCGCCCAGCGGCAAAATCATCAGGAACGCAACCGTCGGCCCCGCCCCCGCGATCGATAGCGCGCGCGAGGCGCGCAGCGTGGCCGCCGCATTGGCGATGCCGCCGCAAAGATAAATCACCGCCAGCGTTTCGCCCGGCACATAGGGCGAATACCAGAACAACACCGCCAGCCAATTGCCGTAAATGCTCTGCGCCACCGTCCAGGCGATCAGCCCCCAGGCGCGGCGCGGCGCCATGCCCGCCTCGCAGCGTGCAATCACCCAGCGATGGATCGCACGATCCGCCAGCAGCACGACGATAAACCCGGCCAGCCAATAGAGCGCGGAGGCGTTGCCCAGCATCGCCGTGGCCACCAGCGCGACCACCGCGCACGCCACCATGCGCCGCCAGCTATTCTCCACCCGCGCCCGCGCCACAGCCGCCAGCGCCCGCGCCCCGTTGGGGCTGGCGTAAGGCGTGGCGGGAGGCGCGCTCATCGGCATGAAATTCAAGCGTGCAGCACGCCGCCTGAACTTTGGTTAACGCGCCTGCTTGATTGCCCGCTCAAGCGCTCTTGACTGAGCATTCAACCCGGCGTTCGTGGGCGGCCGGAGGAGGATTACCACATGCTGCGCATCGTGCTGGCCGCATTCGCGGCGCTCTTACTTTCACCGGGCCTGGCGCGGGCGGATGTCGGCTCCGCCGCCGCGGGCGGTTTCGTGATCGAGGCCGAAGCGGAAGTTGCGGCCAGTCCGGATGCGGTTTGGCGCGATCTCGCCCGCGTCGGCCGCTGGTGGAACAGCGCGCACACCTATTCCGGCGCCGCCGCGAATATGCGGCTCGACCCGCGCGCGGGCGGGTGCTGGTGCGAGCGCTGGGCCGGCGGCTCGGTGGAACATGGCCGTGTGCTGGCGGCGTTTACGCACGAAGGCGCGCGCACGCTGCGGCTGGAGGCGGCGCTGGGGCCGCTGCAGGAGCTCGGCGTCCAAGCTGTCCTAAGCTTCACGATCCTCCCGGCGGGCGATGGGTCTAAAGTCACCATGAGCTACCGCGTGGCGGGCGACCCGGCGCTGAACCTTGAAGTCATGGCCGCCCCCGTAAACGGCGTGATGATGGAACAATTTGGCCGTCTTGTTCGCTATAGCGGTACAGGTTCGCCGGACTAGCGTCGGCGTTCATGCGCCGCTCAGGCTGGCGGCATCAGTTTACGCAACAACAGGGCCGAGAACGGCGCCTGCTTGATCCTTTGGAGGGGTTTTATGATCCGCAAATTTTTGATCGGCCTGAGCGCCGTCGTGTTGATGGCCGGCTGCACCACATTCGACCCGGTGACGGGTGAGCGCACGCCAAACCGCACCGTCAACGCGGCCATCATCGGCGCGCTGGGCGGGGCGGCTCTAGGTACGCTCGCGGGCGGCGATGACCGGCGCAACGCCGCGATCGGCGCGGGCATCGGCGCGCTCGCCGGCGCAGGCATCGGCGCCTACATGGACAACCAGGAAGAAACCCTGCGCGAGCGCCTGCGCAATTCGGGCGTCAACGTCACGCGCGTCAGCGACGACCAGATCCTGCTGAACTTCCCGGCCGAGCTCACCTTCGAGTTCAACCGCTCCGACATCAGCCCCGGCTTCCGCCCGACGCTGGCGCAAGTCTCCGCCGTGCTGCGCGACTATCCGCAAACCACGGTGGACGTGTTCGGCCACACCGACTCGGTGGGCTCGGATCAATACAATTATGAGCTCTCGCAGCGCCGCGCCGATACGGTCGCCGGCATCTTCGCCGAGAACGGCATCCAGCGCGCGCGCCTCTACACCCGCGCGTTCGGCGAAGCCAACCCGGTTGACACCAACGAAACCGATAGCGGCCGCGCCCGCAATCGCCGCGTTGAAGTGTTCATCAGCGCGCTTTGCCAGCCCGGCACGCAGGGCTGCCCGGCGCGCCGTTAACGCGCGCTAATCTTGTAATGCTTGCGCCGCCGCGTTTATACGCGGCGGCGTTTTGCTGCGGAGTAGTTCGAATGCGCGTTTTGATCCTTGCGCTGGCCTTGGCCGCCTGCGCGCCCGCCGAGCAAGCGCCGCAAGCGCAACCCGAAGCCGAGACAGCGCAAACGGCCGAGGCCAACATGGCGGCGATGCCGGCATGGGATTCCGCGCGCGCGGCGGGTGTCTCCTTCCGCGGCATCGGCCAAGAGCCAGGCTGGATGGTCGATGTGCATCGCCAAAGCCGCATCGTGCTGCTGCTCGATTACGGCCAGAGCCTGATTGAGTTTCCCCTGCCCGCGCCGCGCTTTCCTTCGCAGGGGCAAACCCAATATCAAACCCAAGCCAACGGGCGCAGCCTGACGCTGACGCTGCGCGAAACGCCCTGCCAGGATTCCATGAGCGGGGATGCTTTCCCCGTCACGGTCGATCTGGTGATCGATGGCCGCGCGCTGAACGGGTGCGGGCGAAGCGTTTAGCGCTTCGCGTCGCCCGGCTTGCGCTGCTTGCGATATTTCGGCGGCGCGCCGTTATTGGACCACACCGAATTGCCCTTGCGGTCGCGGCGATCGCCTTCGTCGCGCGCGTGGCTCGGCGCGCGCGCCGGCTTCTCGCGCGTATCGGACGCGTGATGCTTCTTCGGCGCATGGCGGCGCGGCTTCTGCTGCTGCGGCGCCCCGCCCCGACCGGCCGGGCCCTTTGGGCGCGGCGTGCGGTCATCGGCGCGCGGCGCGGCGAGCGAGAGGTCGGTCTCCATCACCGGCACGCTTTGCTTGATGGTCTTTTCGATGTCGCGCAGATAGGCGCGCTCGTCCGGCGCGCAGAAGCTGACCGCCCGCCCGGCAAGGCCCGCACGCGCGGTGCGGCCGATGCGGTGGACGTATTGCTCGGGCACGTTCGGCAGATCGAAATTGATCACGTGGCTGACTTCATCCACGTCGATGCCGCGCGCGGCGATTTCGGTGGCCACCAGCAGGCGCGCATAACCCTTCTTGAAGGCCTCCAGCGCGCGCGTGCGCTGGCCCTGGCTTTTATTGCCGTGGATCGCATCGGCGTTGAAGCCGGCGCTTTGCAGCTTGCGCACCACGCGGTCCGCGCCATGCTTGGTGCGGGTGAACACGAGCGCGCGGGTGATGGTGTCGTCCTTCAACAGCGCGTGCAGCAGATCCTGCTTCTTGGCGTTATCGACGTGGATCACCGCCTGCTCCACGCGCTCAGCGGTGGAGGAAACCGGCGTCACCGCCACGCGATCGGGATCGGTGAGAAACTGGCCCGCCAGTTCGGCAATCGGCTCGGGCATGGTGGCGGAGAAGAACAGGCTCTGGCGCTTTTGCGGCACCAGCTTGGCGATCTTGCGCAGATCGTGGATGAAGCCCATGTCCAGCATGTGATCGGCTTCATCGAGCACCAGGATTTCAACCGCATCGAGCTTGAGCGAACGCTGCGAGACGTGATCGAGCAAGCGGCCCGGCGTGGCCACGAGAATATCCACGCCGCGATAAAGCGCCTGCTTCTGCTTGAACATCGAAGCGCCGCCGAACACGACGGCGGTGGAGAGGCCGAGGAAGCGGCCATACGAACGGAAGCTGTCGCCGATCTGCGCGGCCAGTTCGCGCGTGGGCGCCAGCACCAAAGTGCGGCACGATTTCTCGCCCGCGTGTTTGCGGCTCTTGTGCAGGAGATCGAGGATCGGCAGCGCGAACGCGGCGGTTTTGCCAGTGCCGGTCTGCGCCAGGCCGACGAGGTCGCGCCCTTTCAGCACGATCGGGATGGCCTGTTGTTGGATGGGGGTCGGCGCGTTGTAGCCGTCAGCGGCGAGCGCCTTCAGGATCGGCGCGGAAACGCCGAGAGATTCAAAAGAGGTCACGTAAAAACTTCCAGCCGTCACGCGGCTCCGCGTGGGCTCATCAGCTCAGGAACGATGCGACGGCGAAGAAAGGCGGCGAGCTCGCAAATTCCCCTTTGGGGCGCTCAAAGCCGAACGTCGATGGTGGCGTTCCGGGTGGACCGCGCCCGCGCCAAGCGCAGGCGGTCGCTGGCCGGGATATCGGGGCAAAGGGTTGAGAAGTCAATAAGAGGAAGCGGTGCGCATAGCTGCCCCGCCTTTACCGGGCGGGCGCGGCTAAAGCGTCGGGACTTAAATGCGACCCACACTAGGGATCATCCGCCGTGTCGCATTTAAGTCCCATAAGACGCTTTAGATTCAAATGTTTTTAAAGCAACTGATGGACTTTAAATTCGCTCTGAGCCTGCCATCAAACTGAGGCGAATTTAAAGTCCGTTGCTTTAATCCCACGGCGGCAGCGGCGCGTCCGCGCGGAAGCGCGGGCGCCAGCGTGACACCTGCGCAATAAACAAGCCCCCGATAATGGCCGGGTCGGCCGCAAGGATTTGCTCCACCTCGGCGCGGCTGCTGGCGCGCACGATCATAAGCCCGCCCTCGCCCATCTCTGCGCCGTCATCACGCATAAACGGCCCGCCGGCATAAAGCCGCCCCTCGGCAAACACAATGGCCATGTATTCACCATGCGCGCGCATGCCTGGCTGGCGGCTCATTGGCTCGCCTTCGCGCCAGCCGGGGCCCGCGCTGAAGCTGATGATGAACAGGGCCTCGCCGCCCTCGGCTTCACTGCGGCCTTGCGCCCGCGACGGCGCGACGGCGAGCAGCGCCCCGGCCAAGGCGATCAGGCCGCGCCGCGCCAATTTCGCCATACCCACGCCTCCTTATCGATTTTTACATACCATATGGTATGGTGTTGTTTGAGGCAACGCCACGCGTGGGCGTTCGTCGCATTTTGGGTGCTGCATGCTGAAAAACACAGCCGTGCGATTTGGCCGGGAAGATTGGATTGCGCTGGGCCTGGCGGCGCTGGCCCGCAGCGGCCCCGAAGCGCTGACCTTGGAGCGGGTCACGGCGGCGGCCGGCAAAACGCGCGGCTCATTCTATCATCATTTCGCGGATCATGAGGCGTTCCTGGCGGCGCTCGGCGCGCGCTGGCGCGAGACGAGCACGGAAACGCCGATCGCGACGACAGAGCGTCAACGCGGGCGCCGCTCAGATACGCTGGCGCGGCGCACCGCCGCCATCGATCACGCGCTGGAGCGCAACCTGCGCCGCCTCGCCGCCAGCGAGCCCGCCATCGCGCGCGAGGTGAAGCGCGTGGACGAAGCGCGCATTCGTTATCTGGTCAAATTGTTTCGCGACGAGCTGGGCGTTTCACCCGCCGAAGCGCTGGCGCGCGCACGCATTCAGCACGCTTATTTTGTCGGCGCGCAGATGGTGTTTCCCGAAGCGGACGCGCGCTTTCGCCTGCGCCTGCAGAAAACGCTGGGCGCCACGCTCTGGCGGGCGTAACCTAAGCCAACCCCCACTTCTTCTTTTCCGCCTTGTTCAGCTGGCGCTTGGCGATGGCGCGGGTGTTTTCGCGTCCATAGAGCGTATGCGGATCCATCGTGGAGAGCCCCGCGGCGAGCACGACGTCCGCCTCGCGCCCGTCGCCGATCTTGCCGAGCTTCACCTCCCACCACACGCCGTCCTTCAGCTTATGCAGTTGCGTTTTGGCATCGATCACGCGCATGCGCGCGGCGCGCTCTTTCTCGGCTTCGCGTTGGCGGGCGCGCCAGCGGCCCTTCCAGCTATTGTAGTGCGGGTTCTCGCGCAGCAGGCCGGTGCGCGGTTGCACGTAGAATCGGTGATGATCCTCCTCCAGTGACCGCTCGCCGCCAAAGCGCTGGGCGATCACCACTTTCCCGCCCTGCATCCGCGTTTTCACCGCAACGAAATCCTCCACATGATCGCGCACGTGCTGCTGCACGGTGGAGGTGGGCTTCAAGTTTTCCGAAATCTCGGAATAGACCTTGTCCCATTTGCGCCCCACTGCACTTTGCAGAAAGCGGCGCAGCGGGTTCAGGTTTTCGTTGAGGCTCTTGGTCTTTTGCGGCTTCTCGCGCTTGGGCGCCCGCCCGCCCCGCCCCGCGCGGATCGGCGCGCCGTCGTCATCCTCAAGCGCGGCGCTGCGCCCGGGGCGCACGCCCGCCCGGGATCGGCCAAGGCGCGGCCGCTCCACAATCACCTTGCTCATATCCTTGCGCATGGGCGCGAAGGTAGGCGCCAATTACGCCGCGCTCAAGCCGCCGGCTCGACCAGCGCGGGGAAGAACGCGCGCAGATAGGCGATGAAGGTAGGCGAAATGCCCTCCGCCGCCAGCGTTTCGACGCTGGCGGGAATGGGGCGCGAGGCGAAGCCCGGGTCCGCGATGGCGCGGTTTGGAAAATCGTGGTGCAGGATCGCGGCGCGGCCGATCACCGGGAAATCAAAGCCCATGGCCAGCACGTCGCGCGCATCCGCGGCGCTCATGATCTTTCCCGCCGCGCCCACAGGAATGGCGCCGCGCGGCAGCTCGGTGAAGTAAGAAGCCAAGGTGCGCCCTTTCAGCGCCTCGTCCTCCGGCTCCTTGCGGAAATCCCAGAGCGACATATCGAGGAAGTCGATCTTCTTTTCACGCAGCAGGCGCGCGGCGACGTCGCGGATTTCAAGGACGTCAAGCCCCCAGCGCTCGGGCGAAAGGCGCACGCCAAGCGCAAAGCCCGGCTTGGTCGCAGCGCGGATGCCGTCAACGATCTCGAACAAAAAGCGCGCGCGCCGTTCGGCGTCGCCGCCATACGCATCCTCGCGCCGGTTCAAGCTGGGCGAAAGGAACGAGCAGATCAGATAGCCGTGCGCGCCATGCAGCTCCACGCCGTCAAATCCCGCCGCTTCGGCGCGGCGCGCGGCGGCGATGAAGCAATCGCGGCTGTGCTGAATCTCCTCAAGGCGCATCGTTTGGGCCTTCAGCTTCTCATCCGCCGAAGGCCCCTTCGCATCTTTCATCGACCGCAGGCCGCCATGATGCAGCTGCGCGATGGCGAGGCTGCCGCCGCGCTTGATCTGATCGGCCAGCAACGTGAGGCGCGGGATGTGGCGATCATCGTGAAAGCCCAGCTGGCCGGGAAAGCCAATGCCCTCTTCCTGCACGCTGGCCGCGCACGTCATGGTGAGGCCAAAGCCGCCCTCGGCGCGCATCGTGAGCCAGCGCAATTCATCGTCGGATAAAACGCCCCCGTCCGGGCTCTGCGTGTTGGTGAGCGGGGCCAGCGCGAAGCGGTTTTTCAGCACGGCGCCGGAAGGCAGCGGAAGCGGGTCAGCGAGTTGGGTCATCGCGCAAAGATAAGGGAGCGCGCCCAAAGCGCACCCCCTCTCTCCTTACGGCGCCCAGCAATCAATTCGCCGAATTGGCCTGCGAGACGCTGCGCGCGGCCTGGTCGATCAGATCTGCCACGGCGCGCGGCTGCGTCACGTACGGCACGTGGCTGGCTTCCACGTCCACGCTCTGGGCCCCGCTCCGCTCGGCCATCTGGCGCAACAAGCGCGGATCGATGGCGCGGTCTTGCGTGGCGATCACGGCCCAATTGGGCTTGCTGCGCCACGCCGCTTGCGTCACCGGCGTTGCGAAGCTCGCGAGCGCGATCGGATTTTGGCTGTCGCGCATGAAGGCCGCATCCGCGTCGGTGGTGTCGCCAGCGAAGCCATCCTTGAAGCTGGCGTACTCGACAAAGCCAAAGCCATCGGGCGTCGCGTCAGTCACCAGCCCTGGCGGCGGGAATTGTGTGAGCAGCGTGCTCAACGATTCCCCGACATCGGGCGCGAACGCCGCCACATAAACAAGCCCAACCACGTTCGGATCAACGCCCGTCTCCGTGATGACGGCGCCGCCGTAGGAATGGCCGACAAGAATTGTCGGCCCGTCCTGGCGCGCGAGCACTCGGCGCGTGGAGGCCACATCGGCTTCAAAAGAGGTGAGCGGGTTTTGCACGACGCTGACGCGATAGCCGCGCGCGGTGAGATCATCATAAACGCCGCGCCAGCCCGAACCGTCGGCGAAGGCGCCGTGCACCAGCACGACATTACGCACGCTCTGCGAGTCGGGGATGCGCGCGGGCGCGGGCTCTGCTGAGGCGCAACCGGCGACGGCGGCGGCCACCGCCGCGGCGGCGACGGTTTTCTTTATGGCATCGATCATGGCGGAAACTCCCATTTAAGTATTGCCCGATTAAATCGTGCACGATGCATTTAGAAGCGCGTCTGGGCGCCGTCAATCGCTTGCGATTAAATTGTTTGCGACTTATCTATCGAGAAATGCCTTCGCACCCGCGGTACGGACTTAAGTATATGACTCGAAAAACAAAACAGAACGACGCTGCGATGCCCGCCAGCCTGGCGACTTATCTCTGCTTCGCCGTCTACTCGGCAAATCTGGCGTTCAACCGGGCCTACAAGCCATTCCTGGAAGAGATCGGCATCACCTATCCGCAATACGTCACGCTGGTGGCGCTCAGCGAGCAGGATGATCAAACCGTCAGCCAGCTCGGCGAAAAATTGTTTCTGGAATCGAGCACGCTGACGCCGCTGCTGAAACGGCTCGAAGCGATGGGCCATGTGACGCGCCGGCGCGACGCCGAGGACGAACGCCAAGTGCGCGTCAGCCTCACCGACACAGGGCGTGCGGTGCTTGAAAAGGCACTCTGCACGCGCGCGCCGCTGATCGAAGCAAGCGGCCTCGATCAAGCGGCGTTCGTGCAGCTGCAGCGCCAATTGGTGACGCTGCGTGACAATCTGCTGAAGTCGAGCGAGCGCTAAGCACCGCGCTCAGTCAGCCTGTCAGCCGCTTCCAGGCATGCGGCCCCCGATCGGCCAATCGGTAAGTGGTTAGCTCAACACATGCGGGATCGCGGCGGCGAGCACCCAGGCGGACATGGCGATCACGATCAGCGAACCGATCGTATAGAAAACAGCGCGCACCTCATGACTCTGCGCCGTTGAATACGCGATCGTGTGCAGCAGGCGCGCAGCGACGAACCCGTAGAACAGCCATTGCGCCGCCGCGAGCGGCGGGCCGATCAGCACGAACAGCAGGCCAATCGCCAAAAACGCCGGAATGTTCTCAAGATCGTTGCGATGAATGCGGCGCGAGCGATCGACATCTTCATTGAGATCAAGCTGGCCGGGATGCGGCTTCGGATTGGCCAGCCCAGCTTTCGCATCCTCCGGATTCACCAGGCCCGCGTTGGTGGCCATCATGCGCGCCACACTGATCCAGCCTTGCAGCATGATCTTCAGCACCATGAGCGCGGCCGCGATCGCGTAGGCCGCGAACACGGGGTTCGCTAAGCTGAGCTGATCCATGATCTCCCCCGATATAAAAAGGGCCACCTCGCGGTGGCCCTTTCAGATTTTTACGCCGCTTTCTTTTGCTTGGCGCCGAACCGTTCGTAGAAGGTTTCGCCTTTGGCGGCCATGTCACGCAGCAATTTGTTCGGGCGGAAGCGTTCGCCGTAGGCGTCGGCCAGGCGATCGGCTTCTTCGACGAAGCCTTTCGTTCCCCAGAACAGATCAATGTAGCTGACGCACCCGCCGCTATACGGCGCAAAGCCCCAAGCGAGGATCGAGCCCACATCCGCATCGCGCGGATCGGTGATCACGCCCTCTTCAAAGCAGCGCGCCACCTCGATGCACTGGCGGAAGAGGAAGCGCTTGGTCAGCTCCGCTTTCAGTTCAGGCGGGCATTCCTTCACCTTCACTTCGATCTTTTCGGAGAGGCCCGGCCAGATGCGCGTGGGCTTGCCGTCTTCGCCGTATTCGTAAAAGCCCTTGCCGCCCTTGCGGCCGACGCGGCCCTTATCTTCCACCAACCACGCCAGCAGCGCGCCGCGCGGATCCTTCGCATGATCCTGCTGCATGGCTTCAGCCATCTGCCGGCCGATCTTCAGCGCGGTGTCGAGGCCGACGGAGTCCGAAACTTCAAGCGCGCCCATCGGCATGCCGGCCTGGCGGCCGACATTTTCGATGATGGCCGGGGCGATGCCTTCGCCCAGCATCTCGATGCCTTCAGTGGTGTAGGTGCCGAAGCAGCGTGAAGTGTAGAAGCCGCGGAAATCGTTGACCACGATCGGCGTCTTGCGGATTTTCAGCACGTAATCGATGGCCTTCGCCAGCGTTTCCTGCGTCGTCTTGGCGCCCAGGATCAGCTCGACCAGCCCCATCCGCTCCACCGGCGAGAAGAAGTGGATGCCAATGAAATT
>DAOMPU010000014.1:0-19305 GCA_035444925.1 Terricaulis sp.
AGGCGATCGGTTGCGATGCGGTGAGCGTTGACGGCTTCGAGTGCGGCGGCCATCCCGGCGAGGACGACATCCCCAACATGATCCTTCTGCCGCGCGCGGCCGAAGAACTGAAAATCCCGTTCGTCGCGTCCGGCGGCATGGCCGATGCGCGTTCGCTGGTGGCGGCGCTCGCCATGGGCGCGGAAGGCATGAACATGGGCACGCGCTTCATCGCCACCAAGGAAGCGCCGGTGCATGACAACGTGAAGCAAGCCATCGTGGCGGCCAGCGAACTCGACACCCGCCTCATCATGCGCCCGCTGCGCAACACCGAGCGCGTGCTGGCCAACGCGGCGGTGGATCGCATCATCGCCAAGGAGAAGGAACTCGGCGATAAGCTCACCTTCGCTGACATCAAAGGCGAGGTCGGGGGCGTCTATCCGCGCATCATGCAGGAGGGCGAGATGGAAGCGGGCGCATGGTCATGCGGCATGGTCGTCGGCCTCATCCACGATATCCCCAGCTGCAAGGAATTGATCGACCGTATCATGCGCGAGGCGAACGCGATCATTCATCAGCGCCTGGCCGCATTCGCGTAAGCCTGCGACAAACGATCGCCAGGGGCGCGCGTTGGATATCGGCGCTTCCTTGGGGGTTGAACGCGGTGGCGGCGCTCTGCACAATGCGGGGCGATGCCATCAAGCTTCCTGCTTATATTGATGATTTCAATGCCGTTCGCGGGCGCGTTGGTGGCCGCGTGGCTGCCAACGCATGCGCGCAACGCGGCAGCGATCTTGGCCTCCAGCGTCGCAGGCGCCGCCCTCTTTTGCTTGATGCTGCTTTATCCCGAAAGCGGCGGCATCGCCCGGACCGATATTCCGTGGCTCCCTTCGCTTGGTGTGGACATCGTCTTGCGCCTGGACGGCCTATCGTGGCTGTTTGCGTTGCTGATTATCGGCATTGGCGCGCTCATCGTGCTTTACGCGCGCTATTATATGTCGGCCGGCGACCCCGTGCCGCGCTTCTACTCTTACCTGCTTGCCTTCATGGGCGCGATGCTAGGCATCGTCATGTCAGGCAATCTGGTGCAGCTCGTGGTTTTCTGGGAGCTCACCAGCCTATTTTCGTTCCTCCTGATCGGCTATTGGCACCAAAGCGCCAACGCGCGCGAAAGCGCGCGCATGGCGCTGACTGTCACCGCCGCGGGCGGCCTATCGCTGCTGATCGGCGTGCTGCTGCTGGGCCGAATCGTCGGCAGCTATGATCTCGACATCGTGCTCGCCGCCGGCGACCAGATACGCGCGCACGCGCTTTACGCCCCGGCGCTGCTCTTCATCCTCGGCGGCGCCTTCACCAAGAGCGCGCAATTCCCGTTTCACTTCTGGCTGCCTCACGCCATGGCCGCGCCGACGCCGGTCAGCGCCTATCTGCACTCCGCGACAATGGTCAAAGCGGGCGTTTTTCTGCTCATCTTGCTGTGGCCGGTGCTTTCGGGGACCGACCTTTGGTATGGCGTCGTCGCGACAGCCGGCATGGCGACGCTGCTGATCGGCGCCTTCGGGGCGATCTACCAGCATGACCTCAAGGGCCTGCTCGCCTATTCGACCATAAGCCACCTCGGCCTCATCACTTTGCTGTTGGGGCTGGGCAGCCCGCTCGCCGCGGTCGCCGCGATCTTCCACACCGTCAACCACGCGACGTTCAAAGCCTCGCTGTTCATGGCCGCCGGCATTATCGATCACGAAACCGGCACGCGCGACATGCGCAAACTCAGCGGCCTGTTCCGCTTCATGCCAATTACGGCAAGCCTTGCCATGGTGGCCGCGGCGGCCATGGCGGGCGTGCCGCTCTTGAACGGCTTTCTGTCCAAAGAAATGTTCTTAGCCGAAGCGATCGCGCATAGCGCCGGCGCGCACACCAATTACCTCCTGCCGGTTTTGGCGACCTTAGCCAGCGCGTTCAGCGTGCTCTATTCAGTGCGCTTCATTCACACCACCTTCTTCGGCCCGCCGCCAAGCGAATGCCCGCGCACTCCAAAAGAGCCTCCGCACTGGATGCGCTTTCCGATCGAGCTTTTGGTGCTGATCTGCCTGCTTGTCGGCGTCATCCCCGGATTGACCATCGGCCCGCTGCTCGCGTCAGCAGTGGAAGCGGTAATGGGAGACGCCGCACCCGCCTATAGTTTGGAGATATGGCACGGCTTTACGCCTGCGTTGATGCTGAGCCTGACTGCGTTGGGCGGCGGGGTGCTGCTCTATGCGCTGTTTGGCAAGCGCATCAACAACAACCCGCTCGGCGCGCCGCCCGTGTTTCATCGCTTCCACGCCCGCCAGGCGTTTGACGGCTTCATGTCAGGGCTTGTCGAGTTCGCACAGCGCGCCGAGCGCCTGATGACCACGCGCCAATTGCAGCCGCAATTGCGCCTGCTCATTCTTGCGCCACTCGTGGTGTCGCTGGCCACCGCGCTCGCGGCGGGCGGCATCGTGCTCGCGCCGCAATTGCAAGCGATCGACCCTGTGTTCGCGCTGATGTGGATCATTGGCGGGGCGTGCGCGATCGGCGCCGCCCATCAAGCGAAATATCACCGCTTCGCCGCGCTCGTTCTGATGGGTGTCGCCGGCCTGGTGAGCTGCCTGACGTTCATCTGGCTTTCAGCGCCCGACCTCGCCTTGACGCAATTGCTGGTCGAAATTGTCACCACCGTCCTGTTGTTGCTCGGGCTGCGGTGGCTTCCCATTCGGCTCGAAGAATTGCGCTCATACTCGCCGGCCTCGCGGCTGCGCGCGGCGCTTCGGCGCGGGTTTGACCTCGCAATCGCCGCCGCGGCGGGCATCGGCGCGTCCGCGCTCACGCTGGCGGTGATGACGCGTCCGGCGTCCGAACCGATTTCGCGTTTCTTTGTTGAGAATTCATACGCCGAAGCGGGCGGGCGCAACGTGATCAACGTGCTGCTGGTGGATTTCCGCGCATTCGATACGCTGGGGGAGATTTCGGTTCTTGCCGTCGTGGCGATTACGGTGTTTGCGCTGTTGCGCCGCTTCCGCCCCGCCCAAGAAAGCCTGGGCGCCCCCTCCCAGCAGGTGCGGCAGAATGCATACGACGCCGCAAGTTCAACGCGGGAGGTCGGGCAAACGCTGCACGAATACATGCTAATTCCGCGCACGCTTATGCAATGGCTGTTTCCGGTGATCACCGTATTTGCGCTTTTTCTTTTCGTGCGCGGCCACGACTTGCCGGGCGGGGGCTTCGCCGCCGGCGTCACCATGTCGATCGCCTTTATCCTGATCTATATGGGCTTTGGCGCGCGCTGGACGGAGACGCATCTGCGCGTCTTGCCGATCAATTGGATCGGCGCGGGGCTTTTGATCGCGATCCTCACCGGAGCGGGCGCATGGGTGTTCGGCTATCCCTTTCTTACGTCCCATTTTCAGTACGTCGATGCGCCTCTCATCGGACGTTTGCCGGCGGCGACGGCTATGATCTTCGATCTTGGCGTCTTCATTCTCGTCGTCGGCGCCACAGTGCTGATGTTGATCGCGCTGGCGCACCAATCGATCCGCACGCCGCGCCAGCGCGCGCCCGAGCCTGCACCCGTTGACGCCGATGCGGCGCCCGCGCCCGAGCCTAAACCCGAACCGGCGGCGCCGGACAGCAACGAAAGCGCGCCGTGATGGAGATCGTGCTGGCGCTTGCTATCGGCGTATTGATCGCTTCCGGCGTGTGGCTGCTGTTTCGGCCGCGCACGTTTCAGGTCATCATTGGGCTTTCGCTCATCGCCTACGGGGTCAACCTATTTATATTTTCCGCTGGGGGGCTGCGCAGCGGCGCGCCTCCGGTGGTTGATCCCGCCCATCCCGATCCAAGCCTCTATGCCGATCCATTGCCCCAAGCGCTGGTGCTGACCGCGATCGTCATCAACTTCGCCATGACGGCGCTCTTTCTTGTAGTTCTGCTCGCTTCAAGGGGCCTGACCGGGACCGACCACGTTGACGGCCAGGAGCCCGATCAATGAGCGCCCTATCGCCTCATCTGGTGATTGCGCCGATCGTGCTGCCGCTGGCGGCCGCCGCGCTTGTGGTGATGATCGAACAGCGTGCGCTTCGCGTCGCCTTGAGCTGCGCGGCAGTGCTCGGGCTGTTGCTGCTATCGTTCACGCTTTTGATCGGCGCGGCCAACGCGGACGCGGCGATCGTCTATCGGCTGGGCGATTGGCCCGCCCCCTTCGCCATCGTGCTCGTACTGGACCGGCTAAGCGCGATGATGGTTGCATTGGCCGCGACCTTGGCCATGGCGACGCTGATCTTTTCTCTGGCGCGCTGGGACCAGGCCGGGCCGCGCTTTCATGCGCTGTTCTTGCTCCTGCTCGCCGGCCTGAACGGCGCATTTCTCACCGGAGACCTGTTCAACCTCTTCGTTTTCTTTGAAGTGCTGCTGGCCGCCTCCTACGGGCTTGTGCTGCACGGCTCGGGCGCGCCGCGCGTCAAAGCCGGCCTGCACTATATCGCCGTCAACCTGGCCGCTTCCTCGCTGTTTCTCATCGGCGTCACCGTCATTTATGGCATCACCGGCACGCTCAACATGGCCGACTTGGCCGCGCGCGTTCCCACACTCGGCGGAGACCAGCGCGCGTTGTTTGAAGTCGGCTGCGCCGTGCTTGGCGTCGCCTTTCTCATCAAGGCGGGCGCCTGGCCCTTGGGCTTCTGGCTCCCGCCGACCTATTCAGCGGCGAGCGCGCCAGCCGCGGCGATGTTCGCCATCATGACCAAGGTGGGCGTTTACGCCATCATCCGCGCCACTTCCCTGTTCTTTGGCCCCGACGCCGGCCAGATTGGCGCCATCGCCAATCCTATCCTGCTTACCGGCGGCGTCTTGACCATCGCGTTCAGCGTGATCGGCTTATTGGCGGCGCGCTCGTTCTCACGTGTCGCCGGCTTCTCTGTGTTGACCTCCTCGGGCGCAGTGCTTGCGGTGATGGGCGCAGGCGGCCAACAAGCCCTATCGGGCGCGCTCTATTACATGGTGAGTTCCACGCTTGCCGTGGGCGCGTTCTTTTTGTTGATCGAATTGCTCAACCGCGCACGCGGCACAACCGCACCTCCTATCGGCGCGCCGGTGTTCGACGACGAATATCGCGACCCGTACGAAGATGGCGCGCCAAGCGAAGAAGTGGGCGTGATTATCCCCGCCGCCATCGCGCTGATCAGCGGCGGCTTCATCATGTGCGCGCTGCTGCTGGCGGGGCTTCCACCGCTATCGGGCTTTATCGGCAAGTTCGCCATGATGAAGGGCCTGCTTGAGGCGCAGGCGGCGTTCGCCTGGATTTTGGTGGCGCTATTGACGCTATCGAGCTTCGCTGCGCTGGCCGCTTTGCTGCGACTGGGCGTCGAAGCCATTTGGGCGTCCGCCGAGGCGACGATCCCGCGCGTGCGCGGCGTGGAGTTCGCGGCCATCGCTGGGCTCCTCCTTGCGTGCGTTGTTCTCACCACCCACGGCGAATGGGTGTTCATTTTCACGGACGGAACTGTCGATTGGCTCGCCCGCTCACAGGATTATGTGTCGAGCGTTCTGCCTGAGGCTTCGCCGCCCCCGCAGGGGCCGCCCTCATGAAGCGCATCATTCCCTATCCCGGCCTCTCGCTCGGCCTCGCTGCATTTTGGCTACTGCTGAACAATGCGCTCGAGCCAGCCACTTTGCTCGGCGCCGCCCTGGTGGGCCTTATCGCGCCTTGGACGCTCGTCTCGCTCGGCGCGCAGCCGCCGCGGATACGCAATCTCACGGCGCTACTTCGGCTTATTCCGATCGTCATCGGCGATATTGTCCGCTCCAATTTCTCGGTCGCCGCCATTTTGCTCAGCGGCGCAAAGCGCGAGCGCAATTCCGGCTTTGTAACCGTGCCGCTCGATCTCACCGATCGTTACGGGCTGGCGCTGCTCGCGATCATCATCACCAGCACGCCGGGCACGCTCTGGGCCCAGCACGACGCCGCAGAGCGGCGCATCCTGCTTCATGTCTTTGACCTTGTGGATGAGTCCGACTGGATCCACTTGGTGAAACACCGCTACGAACCTTTGCTGATGGAGTTATTCGAATGAGCGCGACCATTCTCGGCGCGGGTCTGCTGGTGAGCCAAGTGATGCTGGCGCTGGCCATGGCCCTGGCTGCGTGGCGCATCGCGCGTGGGCCCCGCGCGCAGGAGCGCGTGCTGGGGCTCGATACGCTTTACATCACCGCAATGCTGCTCATGATCACCTTCGCCATTCGCACTGGCAGCACGCTCTACTTTGAAGCGGCGCTTGTCATCGGATTGCTGGGCTTCGCCTCCACAGTTGCGTTTGCCAAATTCCTGATGCGCGGCGAGGTGATCGAATGAGCGCGCCCCCGGACCTTCCGCTCTGGGCGGCGATCATCGTCGCGGCGCTAGTCGTCGCGGGCGCAGCGTTTGCATTGATCGGGGCGATCGGGCTAACGCGCCTCAGGTTCTTTTACGATCGCGTCCATGCACCGACGCTGGGCGCCACCTTGGGCGCGGGCCTCATTTTGCTCGCGTCCATGCTCAGCTTCTCGGTGCTGCAAACGCGCCCCGTGGTGCATGAGGTGCTGATTTTCATCTTCTCGCTCATCACCACGCCGGTGACCTATATTTTGCTGGTGCGCGCGGCGCTCTACCGGGATCGCGCGGAGGCAAACCCCGCTGTCCCACCGATGGATTGACGCCTCAACGCCGCGCGCGATGCGCCACCTTACTTGCTGGCCTCGCCAGCCCGCGCACTCAGCATCGTGAGAACAGAACGCCGCGGATTCTGCCGTTCCACCCGATGCGCAGCGCCTGCACCGCGCCGCCCTCAGCGCGCACGACCGCTACAATCGCCGTGCGCGGGCCAAACCTCGTATCATAAGTCCAGGCATCTTTGTGAAGCGGCGCAAGCGTGAAGGCGGTGCCGGGGCGATCTTCCAGCCGAAGCACCAGCGCGCCGTCCTCGATCGCCGCTTGGTAGCCCGCATCCAATTCCGCGCTACGGTAGCAACCCTCAATCTCGCCGGCCTCGGCGGCGTTGAACTGCACGGGCGCTTCGCGGCGATAGGTTTCCACAGCGCCGGTTGATCTGCGCACGCGCAAGCGATCTGGGCTTTCAAACGCATATTCATTGCCGCCCAGCGTAAAGCGCCGCGCCGCGATCGGCGTGAGCGCCGCTCCGCCGGCGGACAAGAGCGCCCCATTGCGGACGGTGAAATTGAGCGGAAGTCCCGTCGTGTTTGACACGAAGAGCCCCGCATACGCGCGAGCGTTGGTCCGCACGGCGCGCGTCTGATCTGGCGCCCGCGCTGGCAAGAACGCTTCGGCCACCAGGCGCCCCTGACGCGCGCCCAAGCCCACGCCAACGCCATCTCCAGCATTGCACGCGAGCGCAACGGAAAGCCCTGTTTGCGGATAATGCGCCAGCCACGCCCGGTAGCCGCCGATGGCGCCCCCGTGGGAAACCTGAACAACGCCATTTGGCGTGGTGACTTCGAGGCCGCGCCCGTACGTCAGCTCGCTTCCGTCGCTAAGCTGCGCTTGCTCCATCATGTGTTGCGTGACAAAGGCGCTGAGACGCCCAGCGAAAAGCGCCTCATTCCAGATCAACAGATCGCCCACGCTCGTGATCAGCGCGGCGTCGCCGTACACATCCTCGAACGGCATGCGTTCGACCCAGCCTGCTTCGCTCTCGACATACGCCACAGCCCGGCGCGGCTGCACGCGGCGAAAATCATCCCGCCAGCCGGTATCGTTCATCCCCAACGGGCCGAAAAACCGCTCCTGCGTGAATGCCGCCAGTGACACGCCCGCCACCTGCTCCACCAGCATGGCCAAGAGCACATAGCCCGTATTGGTATAGCTATAATCCGCCCCCGGCGCGTGATTAAGTTCTCGCTGACGGGCCGTGAGAGCCAGCACGTCGCTGTTGCTCATCGCGCGTGTCGTGCGCGGCCAGCCGGCGATCTCCGCGGCAAATCCCCAATCACGCAGGCCGCTCGTATGATTGAGCAGATGGTCCACGGTGATCACTGCGCCGTAGTCCGGAATCTGCGGGAAGTAGCGCCGAATGTCCGCATCGAGGCTTAAACGCCCTTCCTCGACAAGCGTGAGGACGGCGGCGGCGACGAATTGTTTTGAGACGGAGCCAACTTCGAACCGCGTTTGCGCATCAATCGCCACGCCGTCCGCGAGGTCCGCCATGCCGTAGCCACGCAATAGCGTGGGCTCGCCCGGCCGGGCTACGCCGACGGCGCATCCTGCCGTCTGCGCGCCGCTCCATTGAGAGAACAGGCGATCAAGAGTTGCGATATCGGCCGCGGTGTCGGCTGACGCTGCGCCGGCGTGAGCCCAAAGCGATAGCGCCACCACCGGGCCAAGCAAAATTCGCATCCTCATCTCCCATTCAAGCTAGAGCGACGCGCCTGCTTTTGCGCCTCAATACTTTAGGCGCACGCCGGCGGTAAACACGCGCCCAATTTGATCGTAGAGCGAGCGCACGGTTGCCGATGTGTTGAACCCGCCGCCAACGATCGGCGGATCACGATCAAGCAAATTCTCCACCGCGAAGAAGAGCTGCGCGCTGCGCTCATCGTCGGCCAGCAATTCATACTGAACCGACAGGTCGAAATACCAGCGCCCGTCATGCTCAAGGATGTTGATGTCCTTTTCGGTGTACGCGTTGCTGATATTGCCGCCGCCGATATAGCGGGCGGTGAGATGCAGCGAGAGCGGATCGTTGAAATAGCTCGCGCGCACGCTGTGGCGCCAGTGCGGCACGCCGCCGATGCCTTGGATAACAGGCTGCTCGGTGCTTCCCGCCAATGAGGTGGTTCGGTTGTTGTCCGTGAGGTCAAACGTATCGGTGTAGGTCACCAAAGCGCGTAGCCCGAAATCGCCAACGGCGCCTGCAAGCACCTCATCGAGCGCGATCCGGTAATCCGCCTCAAAATCGATGCCGCGCACTTCAAGCGATTGCAGGTTCATCGGGACCACATCCACTTGAGTCAACACGCCGCCGACGCGCGTGACGGAATTGCACGCCTGCGTATTTCCTGCGGCGCAGCGATCAACGATCGCCTGCGCCGTAAGCGAGGTGATCGCCCCCTCAATGTTGATGTCGTAATAATCCGCCGAAAGGCGCAACCCAGGCAGGAATGCCGGCCGATAGACCAAGCCAAACGTAAACGTATCGCCCTCTTCCGGCTCAAGATTTACATTGCCCAGCACGGGCGAGCGCACATTGACGCTGGTGCTCGTGGTCGGATCGATCACGTTCGAATTGACTTGCGACGCCCCCTGGAACAGCTCGGCCAGCGCAGGCGCGCGGATGTCGCGTGACCGCGTCGTACGCAAGCGCAGGCTTTCAGTGATGTCGTAGGTGAGCCCCACCTTCCACGTCGAAACACCGCCGGACGTGCTGTAATCGGTATAGCGCGCGCCGAGATTGAGATCGAGCGCATGAGCGAAGGGTGCGTCCGCGGCCAGCGGCACGACCAGTTCGCCGAACGTCTCCCAAACATCCACCTCGCCGGACCACGGAATTTGCGCGCCGATGCCGAAGCGGCTCGCCGCCGAGAGTGGGTCCGCGGTCACGTCCGCCGAGTCGCGCCGCGCCTCGATGCCGCCCGCAAAGGACACAACGCCCGCCCAGGTCGAGAAAGGATCGCCGCGCAGCGTGAAGGCCGCCGCATTCTGCTGCAAGTTCCAGGAGCGAACCGCAGTCCCCATCATATAGGCGCGCGCTTCGTCCGACACCGATCCGGCGCCAAAGAGGTTCACCGGAACACAGCCATTGGTGGGATCGGTGAGCGTTGAGCGGCAAACGATGGCGCCGCTCGTGGGGTGAGCCACAGCATCAACCGCCAGATTATAGTTCGCGGTGATCCGGTTATTGCGGCCAACGATATCCACGTTGGATTGGCCGTACGTGTAATAGGCGTCCCAGCTCCAGCCGCCGCCAAACTGGCCTTCAAGCCCGGCGACAAAGCGGCGAACCTCGGTGCTCAATTCGGCCTGGACCATCGCGTAATCATCGGAGTAGCGGCCCATGGTGAAGGACGTCAGGCTGTTCGCGGCCATCGCGTCGCGCACCGAGGCCGGCAAGAACGCGTTGTCAATGCGAATAGTCACCGTATCGATGTTCACGCCGGGCAGCGCCAGAGGATATTCGGACGAGGAATGCCCGTAAGACGCTTCGACATAGCCCGTAAGGCTGCTGCTGAAATCGAACGACGCGCGTGCGAACACGCTTTGGCGCTCCAGCGGCGTCTCCAGCACGGCATTGGCGTTCGAACGCACGCCGTCGCCGCCGATCATGGTCGTGGCCGTCAGCGCCGTGCCAAAATTGAACGGCAACGGCACGCTGCCGGCGCCAAACTGAATGCCGCGCAGCGGGCCGGACGTGATGAGGCCGCCATAAGAGGCGTTCGCGGTGCGCACGTCCGCCGCAATGAGCCGCATCGGCTCGTCATTGCTCGGCGTGTAGGCCGGGTTGGTGATGAGGCGATAGCCTTGCGCGCCCCAATCACGGCTGTCTTGGCGAAGAACGCCGCTGTTTTCCGCAAATTCCGCCGCGAGCAGCACATGCCCCCGCCCACCGGCGAAGCCCGCGCCATAAGCGAACGAGGTTAGATAGCCCTGGTGGTCATTGTGCTCGGTCGTTTCGCCCTGGATGGTGGCGCGAAAGCCCTCGAGCGCGTGATCGAGCTGAAAGTTCACCACGCCCGCAACAGCGTCCGAGCCCCACGCGGCCGAGGCGCCGCCGGTTACGACCTCCACTTGGCGCACCAGCGCCTGCGGCACGACGTTCACATCGACAAACCCGTAGATCGAAGACGGCACGAAGCGTTTGCGATCCACCAGCACCAACGTGCGCGCAGGTCCGATCCCGCGCAGATCGAGATAATTGCCGGAGCCGAAATTGCTGTTGTTGGAGGCGCTAGCCGGCGTGAGCGTTGGCTTCACCGCGGGAAGCGTGTTGACCACATCGGCCAAATTGGTCGCCGCCGACACTTGAAGCTCTTCGGCGCCGAGCATGGTGGTGGGCGTCGGCGCGCTGAAGCCGCTGCGTGCGATGCGCGAGCCGGTGACCACGATCTCGCTTTGATCTTCGACTTCCTGCGCCCGCGCGTCGGCGGCATGAAAGGCCGACAAGCACGCCGTTCCCAAAAGCGCGCCTCGCACCAAACGGCCAAAATCGTTCTGCCCCACTATAACCTCCCTTACCTCAAACCCCGGCGGCAGCGCTCATGCGAGCGATGGACCGAAACCCCGCTTCCACACCAGCATCGTCCGCTCAAAATCGCAGACGATGACGCCGTTTTGATTCCGCCCCTCGGTACGCACCGAGACGAGCCCCTGCTCCGGCCGCGACCCGGAGGCGCGCAGCGCAATCACCGTTGAACTTGCATAGAGCGTGTCGCCGGCGAACACCGGCGCCGTCATGCGGATCTCACTCCAGCCAAGATTGGCCAACGCGTTTTGGCTGACATCGCGAACGCTCATACCCACAATCACCGCCAAGGTGAGCGGGCTACAGATGATCGGTTTGCCGAATTCGGTTTGCGCCGCGTAGTTCGCATCGAAATGGATGGGATGCGTGTTCATCGTCAGCAGCGTGAACCAGGTGTTGTCCGCCTCGCTCAGCGTGCGGCCAGGCCAATGCTGAAAGACATCGCCCAGCGCGAAATCCTCAAAGAACCGGCCGCGCTCACTGCGCACGGCGCCCGCGCTCGGATTGTCAGCGGCCATCGGAAGCTTGCCCCATCAGGCGGACCGCACGCCGCACGCTCGCCGCATCAATCATCACGCCGCCATGCGTCGCGGCGGCGCCCTCCGCGCGCTCGAAGACCGCCAGCATGCCGCGCGCTTCATCCAATTGCCGAGCGCTGACTTCCCAAGCGGCGTTGATCGCAGGCACGTGCCTGGGATGGATCGCGAGTTTGCCGGTAAAGCCCTCGCGCCGCGCGCCGGCAATTGCGGCGCGAAGCCCGTCTTCATCGTTGATGCCAAGATATGGAGAATCGATCGCGGCCTTGCCCGCACGCACACAGGCGGCCACAAGCATGCCGCGCGCCATATCCAACACCTTGGCGTCGCGGCCGACATTCAGCTCCGCGGCCAAATCTTCCGCGCCCAGCAAGAGTGCGGCGCAGGCTGGCGCATTTGCAATATCATCGATGTGCGCCAACGCGTGGGCGCACTCGATCATGGGCGCAAACGCGTCAACGCGCCCCTCAAGCACGGCCGCGGCAATCTCCAGCTCCGCCGCCGCACGCACCTTGGGCACGATCACCACGGCCGGCGCCTGCTCCCAAGCGGCGATGCCCGCCAAATCCGCGACGCCTTCACGCGTGCGAATGCTGTTGATGCGCACGGCAAAGTCCGGAAAGTCCACAAGGGCCGCCGCAGCATTCGCCCGGGCGGCGCCCTTTTCCGCCGGTCCAACGGCGTCCTCGAGATCGAGACAGACCAGGCGCGCGCCGCTCGCGGCCGCCTTGGCGAAGAGTTCGGGCCGGCTCGCTGGCGCGAACAGGACGCTGCACGCTTGAAACAGCGCCGCGCCGCCTGAGCGAGCCGAGTGAGAATAAGCCGCCTTCATAAAGCGCAGCCTCAGACCCATTCGTACTTTTGTCAAGTTTCATTCGGCTCTTTAGTTAAATAAATCACACTTATTCATCCGAATTCGGCGTATGAAATGGACTTACGCCCGCTCCTGCGTATCAATGCAGCAGAAATCCCAGGCGGATTCGGAAGGAAACGAATGCCGACAGAATCTGAGAAGGCGAGCGGGCGCCCAAAGAGCCAGCCGGTGTACGACCTTCTGCGCGAGCGGCTCGAAAGCGGGGTCTTTGAGCCAGATTCGCTGCTGCCGACTGAAGAAGAATTGCAGGCCGAACTCGGCGTCAGCCGTTATGCCTTGCGTGAGGCGCTCGCCCAACTTGAACGCCAGCGCTACATTGAGCGGCGCCGGCGCGCCGGCACGCGCGTGCTGACCCCGCCGAGCAAGCACGTCTTCCGCCACGCCACCAGCTCACGCGTGGAGCTGATGGAATTTGTACACCACACAACGATTGAATTTAGCCCGCCCGAGCTTGTCGAAACCGATGGGCGTTTGGCGCGCGAGCTTGGCTGCGATGAAATGCGTCGCTGGAATCGCATGGAAGGCATCCGCATCGACCCCACAGACAACACGCCAATTGGCGTCGTCCAGCTTTATGTGGACGCCACGCGCGCGCCAATCACGGCGAAAACCGATTTCGGCAACCGCCTCGTCTATCAATGGCTTGAGGAAAAGCACGGGATTCGCGCGGCGTCCATTTCGCAAGATATCAGCGCGGTGCTGCTCACCGAAAAAGACGCTGAACTGATGAATGAACGCGAAGGCGCGCCCGCGCTGCGCATCGCGCGCCGCTATTTTGACGATAAGCAGCGCATCTTTCAGATCTCAGTGACGACGCACCGGGCTAAGAACTTTATCTACAATATACGACTTCAGCTGGACTGACGCGCTGCGTCGCGCTCGGCCCGCGCGGACGCGAGCACGGCGTCAGTATCGGCGCCGAGCGCCGGCCCAGGCTTCTGAGGCAACCGCACGCCATCAAGTTTGATCGGGTTGGCAAGCATGCGCAGCGCGCCCGATGCGTGCGCTAGCGATGTGACCATGCCCGATTCCTCCAGCAAAAACGGGTTGTCCAGCGCGTCATCAAGGCTGCGCACAGGGGCCAGCGGCACCGCCCCCTCAAGCAGCTCGAGCCAAGCTGCGGTGGGGCGTTGGGAGAAGATCGCGTCCAGGCGTTGAGTCAGCACGTCGCGGCGGGTGAGGCGCCCCTCCATAGAGGCGAAATCCTCGCCGCCCAGACTCTCCGGCTGGCCGAGCTTTTCGCGCAGTGCATGCCAGAATTTGTCGCTCATGCAGGCGACATAGACCCACCCATCATTGGTGCGGAAAAGTTGCACCGGCGTCGTGTGCGAATGCGCCGAACGCGGCGCGCGCTCAGTCACGTCCTGGCCGTTCAGCCGCCACACGCCTTGATAGGCGAGCTGGTGAATGGCGACATCGAATAGCGAAACATCGACATCGCGCCCCACGCCATCGATCGACGCCGAGTGAACAGCGCTCATCACGCCCAGCGCCATGGTCATGCCGGTCATGTAATCGATGATCGAAACACCGATGCGCGTGGGCGGCGCGCCCGGCTCGCCCGTCACCGCCATGAGGCCGGCCTCGGCCTGCATCAAAAAATCGTACCCCGGCCGGCGCTGACGCGTATTGTCCCGCCCATACGCGGAAATGTGCCCGCACACGATCGCGGGATTGGCGCCCTTCAGCGCCGCGTAGGTGAGCCCGCGCGCCGCCGGCAGGTGCCCGCGCAAATTGTTGATCACGGCGTCGCTGGTCGCGGCAAGCTCAAGAAAGCGCGCGTAATCGTCGCTATCCTTGATATCCAGCAGCACGCTTTTTTTGTTCATGTTGAAGCATTGGAAATAGAGGCTATCGCCTTCGCCCAGCGTCTTGGGGCCGGTTTGGCGCGCGAAATCCCCCGCGCCGGCTTCAAGCTTGATGACTTCAGCCCCCATGTCGGCCAGGAACATGGTGGCGTAAGGGGCTGAGCCAAATTGCTCGATGCTGAGCACCCGGACGCCTTGCAGCGGAAGAGTCCGCATCTTACCCCCTATATCGCGCGACCGCGCAAATTTCATTCGAATAATATTGCATATGAGCGGACAAAATACGAGCGTCAATCCCCGGTCTGGAGAGAATAATTCATGCGAGTAGCAGTCCTCGGCGCCGGCGTGATCGGGGTCACCACGGCATATTACCTCCGCGCGGCGGGTCACGAGGTCGTGCTGGTGGATCGCCAGCCGGGCCCCGCGCTCGAAACCAGCTTTGCGAACGCCGGAGAAATTTCGCCCGGCTATGCATCGCCCTGGGCGGGCCCCTCGGTTCCGCGCAAGGCGGTGGGGTGGCTGCTCGCTGAGCACGGCCCGCTCATCATTCGCCCGCGCTTGGATTCGGCCATGGCGATCTGGTGCCTGGCCATGCTGCGCAATTGCACGCACGCGCGCTATCGCCGCAACAAACTCCGCATGGTGCGCTTGGCGCTTTATAGCCAAGCCTGCCTCGCGGAGCTGCGCGCTGAGACCGGCGTCAATTACGATGCGCGCCAGCGCGGCACGCTGCAGCTGTTTCGCACCCAAAGCCAGCTTGACGGCGCGGCCCAGGATGCGGCCGTGCTTGATGAACTCGGCCTCGACTACGCCCTGCTTGACCGCAGCGGATGCATTGAAGCCGAACCTGGCTTGTCGCACGCGCACGCGCCGATCGCCGGCGGCCTGCGCCTCCCCGGCGACGAGACCGGCGATTGCTATCTGTTCACGCAGGCGCTCAGCGAACGTCTTAGCGCTATGGGCTGCGAATTCCGCTGGAGTGAGACAATCCAATCCATCGCTCAGGACGGCGCGCGGGCGAGCGGCATCGAAACGGATCGCGGGAAGGTGCAGGCGGATGCATATGTCGTCGCGCTTGCCTCCTACACGCCGCGCCTGCTGCGTCCGCTCGGCGTGCGCACGCCAATCTACCCGGTGAAAGGCTATTCGCTAACCGCCACGATCAAGGACGAAAGCGCCGCGCCGCAATCCACCATTCTGGACGAGAGCTACAAAGTCGCGATCACGCGACTTGGCGGGCGCATCCGCATCGGCGGCCTGGCTGAATTGGCTGGCTATTCGCGCGATCTGCCCAAGCGCCCGCGCGACACCCTGCAGCATAGCGCTGACGCGCTGTTTCCTTGCGCCGATCTCGCCGAGGCAAGCTATTGGTCCGGCCTGCGCCCGATGACCCCTCACGGCGCGCCGCTGATCGGCGCAACGAAACTAAGCAACCTCTACATCAATGCCGGGCACGGCACGCTCGGTTGGACCATGGCCTGCGGCTCGGCGCAAATCCTCGCCGATATGGTTTCAGGCAAGCAGCCGGCCATCGACATGGAGGAAATGAGCCCACTCTATCGGCGCTAGCTGCGCTTAAATGGCGCGCCGTTCGGGCTGAGCCGCACGCCATCTCGCAAGCGCTTGTACGGCAATTCTTCCGGCCGATCGACGAAATATCCGGGCGCCGCCGCGAGAATAACTTCGTGCGCGATCGGCTCGAATTCGGCGCGAAAATGCACAGTGCTTTTCACTGCGATGATTTTGCAGCTCGGCAAATCGACACCGAGATGTTCGAACGGCGCCCGGTCAAACGCCTGCATGCGCTTGGACGACACCACAACGTCCACCCCGCCGATGCCGAGCAACGCCATCGGCCCGAGATCGGCGGCCGATCCGCCCGCCATGATCCCTGTGGTTCGGAAACGTCCGTCGCCCAGGCGGCGAACGAGAAAGCGCGCGTTGATCGGCGCCACGCCCGGCGGGCCGTGACGGCCACCCAAGTCCAGCGCGATCTCCGCGCCCTCTCCCGCCGCATGCGCTGCTTCGGCGGCGTGCGGATCACAAAAAATGCCAAGCACTGCACGCTCGGCGCCGCCATTGACGAGCGCGGCCAGCAACCCAGTCGTATCGCCCGTGCCGCCGCCACCCGGATTATCCTGAACATCCGCGATCACCACAGGGCGCGGCGCGTCCATGGCCGCCTCTACAGCACGCGCAACCGCCTGCTCAGCCGGCAGCAGCGGCGCCGCGAACGCACCCTCCTGTGCGCAGAGCAGCGCGAACATTTCGTCCGCAGCGGCGTCAGCGGCGGCTTGGCTCCAAGCATGCGCAACGACCGCCGGCCCGCAGAGCGGCACGTCCGAATGCGGAAATCCCGCCGCGTAGCTCAATGCAAGCACCTCTCCTTCAAGAAGCCGCGACTGCGCCGTGATCAAGCGAGACGGATCCTCGAGCGTGCACTGCGCACTTGCCGGAATAAGAAAAGGGGCCTTGCGCACCGCGCAGCCGGCGGGGCGCCCACGACGCATGACCGCCTCCAGCGCCTGCCCGGCGCGCGCGCCTGTCTCGGGCCGGTCGATGTGCGGATAGGTGCGGAACACCACCATCGCGTCCACGCATGCCGCGGCCTGGGGCGAGATGTTCGCGTGATAATCCAGGCTGACCACAATCGGCGTGTCACCGGCCGCGGCCCGCATGCGCCGCAGCAATTCGCCATCGGCGTCGTCGAAGTCTTGAGCGGCCATGGCGCCATGAAGATCGAGATAGAGCCCGTCGATCGGCCCTGCCCGCGACAACGCGCCGACCAATTCGCCGGCAATCCGCTCGAACGCATCGGACGTCACTGTCCCGCCAGCTGCACCATGCGCCCAGGCCAGCGGGACAAGCTCGTGCGCACGCTCCATTGCGGCGACGAACCCCGCCAGCGGGAAGCTGCTGCCGCGCAGCGCCTCGATCAATTCCTCGCCGCGGACAAGCGGAGGCCGATCGCGCCGCTCGTTGAAATACGCGAAGTCCGCGCGGTGCGCCGAGAAGCTGTTGGTCTCATGGCCAAATCCGCCGATCGCAATGCGCGCCATTCGAGCCTCCGGGTTGTTTACATTCGAATGATAACATGCATTGTTGCGTTGTTAAGTCCGATTGTCGCCATCCTTCATATGGCGGGCGGGGGAAAGCATGAGCAGCGGCAGCGCAGATTCACCCTCCCGCCACACGATCGCGGCCAGATTCGAGCGCCTGCCCTATACCAGCTATCAGGCGCGCCTCACCTTCATCCTCGCCACGTGCTTTGCGATTGATGCGGTCGATCTGTCGATGCTCTCCTTTTTGCTCGCCCCCGTGAGCAATGATCTAGGGCTGACGCCGTTCGAGGCGGGCATCGCCGCAAGTTCGGTGTTCGTCGGCGTCGCCATCGGCGCGACGGCCGCCGGCATGCTGTGCGATCGCTATGGGCGGCGGCGCATCCTTATTTACACGATGTACCTCTGGGGCGCCGCCAGCCTGCTTACGGCTTTCGCCTGGGATTTGTGGTCATTTTCGTTTCTTCGCTTTGTCACGGGCATCGGTCTTGGCGCGGAGCTGCCGGCGGCGTTTGCGCTGGTGGCCGAATGCATGCCGGCGTCGCGGCGCGCATCCACCACGGGATGGATGCAGATCGCGGCCTCCACCGCGACAGTGCTGTTCAATCTGCTGGCGCTGGCCGCTGTCTATTTTCTCGGCGAAGCCTTTGGATGGCGCGCCATGTTCGTCTTCATGTTCGGTGCGGCCTTGTTCGCACTCTACGTGCGGCGGGCCATGCCGGAATCCCCGCGCTGGCTCGAGTCTCAAGGCCGGCATGACGAAGCAGACCGGGAAATGGTTCTGTTCGAGCAGCGCGTGGCCGAGGCGCACGGCGCACCTTTGCCCGCTCCAGCGGCGTTGGCCGCGCCCCCGCCTCCGCCCCCGGCGCCATCGTCAAACCAGTTGAGCGCGCTGTTCGCGAAAGGACACGCCAACCGCACCTTGTTCGCATGGGGACTTTGGATTGCGGTGATGATGGGCTTTTACGGCATCCAGATGTGGGTCGGAAAATTGCTTGTCGATCGCGGCATGAGCGTTTCGGACTCCATCGCGATCGGCGTTCTGATCTCGCTCGCCGGCATCCCCGCGGCGTGGCTGACAGGGCAAACGCTTGAACGCGTCGGCCGCAAGCTGGTGATCATCGGCGTGCTCGCATTCGTCTCGATCGCCGCTTTCATCTACGGCCACGCGGACACCTTCCTTTTGGTCGCGGTGACCGGCGCCATATTGCGCTTCTTCATGGTCTCGCTGGCGACATCGCTTTACGCCTACACGCCAGAGCTTTTCCCGACGCACGCCCGCGCTACAGGGCTTGGCACGGCCTCAACGATGGGGCGCATCTCCGCCATCGCGGGGCCGATGCTCGTACCCCCGCTTGTGATGCTATGGGGCTATACTGGCGCGTTTGTCGCCTTCGCCGCGTGCTTTGGCGTTTCCGCATTGCTGGTGGCGCTCTTCGGGCCTGAAACCAAAGGGCGTTCGGTGGAGGACGCTGCTGGCCGAGCTTAGGACGTTCGCCCGTTATGCTTAGACCGATAGCGCACGTCACTCCCACTCGATCGTGCCGGGCGGCTTGCTGGTTACGTCGTACACCACCCGGTTCACGCCGCGCACTTCATTGATGATGCGCGTGGCGGCGCGACCGAGGAAATCCATCGAATACGGGAAGAAATCGGCGGTCATGCCGTCCGTGCTCGTTACCGCGCGCAAGGCGCAGACATATTCGTATGTCCGCCCATCACCCATCACGCCCACCGTGCGCACTGGCAGCAGCACCGCGAACGCTTGCCAGATTTTATCGTAGAGCCCCGCCTTGCGGA
>DAOMPU010000015.1:0-19121 GCA_035444925.1 Terricaulis sp.
AGAAGATCGACGTGAACGAACCCTCGATCCCGGACGCCATCAAAATCCTGATGGGCCTGCGGAGCTATTTCGAGGACTATCACAAGATCAAATACACCGATGAAGCCATCAAGATCGCGGTGGAGCTTTCCGCCCGCCACATGGGCGACCGCAAGCTGCCGGATAAGGCGATCGACGTGATCGACGAAGCCGGCGCTTCGATGATGCTGCTGCCGCCCGATCAGCGGAAGAAGGTGGTGGACGTCACCGAAGTGGAAGATGTCGTCTCCCGCATGGCGCGCATCCCGGCCAAATCCGTGTCGAAGAACGACAGCGAAATGCTGGCGTCCTTGCCCGATGATTTGAAGCGCGTGGTGTTCGGCCAGGATGATGCGATCGATCAGCTCGCCTCCGCCATCAAGATGGCGCGCGCGGGTCTGCGCGAGCCGCAAAAGCCGATCGGCTCCTACCTGTTCGCCGGCCCCACCGGCGTCGGCAAAACCGAAGTCGCGCGTTCGCTGGCCAACATCATGGGCATCGAGCTGCTGCGCTTCGACATGTCCGAATACATGGAGCGCCACACTGTGAGCCGCCTCATTGGCGCGCCTCCCGGCTACGTGGGCTACGATCAAGGCGGCCTGCTCACCGATGGCGTCGATCAGCATCCCCATTGCGTGCTGCTGCTCGATGAAATCGAGAAGGCGCACCCGGACCTGTTCAACATCCTGCTGCAAGTCATGGATCATGGCTCGCTGACGGATGCGAACGGCAAGAAGGTCGATTTCCGCAATGTCATTCTGATCATGACGACCAACGCGGGCGCCGCGGACGCCGCCAAGCAAGGCATCGGCTTCGGCCGCGGCAAGAAGAACGAGGAAAACGAAGAAGCCATCAAGCGCCTGTTCACGCCCGAATTCCGCAACCGCCTCGACGCCGTGATCCACTTCAACGGCCTGCCGGCCGAAGTCGTGCGCAACGTCGTGCAAAAATTCATCATCCAGCTGGAAGCGCAATTGGCCGAGCGGAACGTGCAGATCGAGATCACCGATCGCGCCGCCGATTGGATCGCCGCCAAGGGCTATGATGAAAGCTTCGGCGCGCGCCCGCTGGGCCGCGTGATCAACGAGCAGGTGAAAAAGCCAATGGCGGATGAGCTGCTGTTCGGCAAATTGAAGAGCGGCGGCATCGTCAAGATCGACATCGATCCGGCCGACGATGCAAAGCTCAAATTCACCTACCTGCCCGAGCAGCGCGGTTTGCTCAGCTTCGGCAAACGGCCAGAGAAGGCCTGATCAACGGCGAATTAAATGGCGGTCGCCGATGCGGCCGTCATTTTTCTTCGGGGGGAAGCGATGTCGAACCTGACGTGTCCCAAGTGCCAAGGCGGCATGCAAAAAGGCTGGGTGCTCGATAGCGCTCATGGCGGCTCGCGCGCCATCAGCACCTGGGTGGAGGGCGAGCCGAAGCCCTCGATCTGGCTCGGGCTCAAACTGGGCGGCGCAACGCCGATCCCGCTTGAGAGCTGGCGCTGCAAGCGCTGCGGATTCCTTGAAAACTACGCCAAGGACGTGAAATCGTGATTTGCGACGAAAAGCCCGCCGCGCAGGCACGAACGGCGCGTCTGATCGCCAGGATCGGCGCATCTTCCCTGTGACGGCGCATCCGCGCCGGCAGGGGAGGAAGTCATGCTCACGCGCCGCGCCTTCGCCGCGCTCAGCGCCATCGGCGCCGCCGCGCTGCACGCCGCGCCCGCCGCCGCCCAAAGCGCCAAACGCGCCGAAGTAGAGGCGCTGCGCCGTTTCGCCGAAGCCACGCACCCGCGCGGGCGCGAAGCCGCGGCGGACGCCGATTGGCGCGCGCGCTGGGAAGCGCTCGCCGCCGAAGCCGATGGCTTGAGCGAAGGGCAATATTTCGTGCGCACGCGCCGCGCGCTCGGCTGGTTTAAGGATGGGCACACTGCGCCCTTGCCGTTCGAGTTTATTGGCGGCCCGCCCGCGGGAAGCGATTTCGCATTGGCTTTGCCGTTGCGCGCGCGTGCTTTTCACGATGGCGCATACGTCACCGCCGTCGCCGGCGCGGCCATGCCGCTGCTCGGCGCGCGCATTACGCGCGTGGGCGGCATGGAAAGCGGCGCGCTGATCCGCGCCATCGCGGAGCAATGGCCTGGCAACGACGCGTGGGCGCATCGCTGGGCCGGATCGCATTTCAGCTCGCCTGCTTTGCTGCAAGGCATGGGCGCGGTGCGCCAGGCAAGCGCGCCGATTACGATCGAGGGCGAGCGCAATGGCCGCCGCGTGCGCGTGCAGCTTACGCCCGGCGCGCCCGCGCAGCTGCAAGAATTTGAACGCCCGCGCACGCCAGCCGAAGCGTGGCGCGCTGAAGCGGGCTTTGCGAATTTCGTGCGCATCGAAGGCGGGGCGCTTTACATCGGCTGCGCCGAGATGGCCGATCTTGAAGGCAAGAGCTTTCTTGAATTCACCCGCGATTGCTTCGCCGCGATGGCGGCGCGCCCGCTCGATCGGCTCGTGCTCGATCTGCGCCGCAATGGCGGGGGCAACAATTATCTCCCCGAGGCGCTGCGCAAGCGCATCCTGCGCTCGCCATTCAATCGCCCCGGCGGGCTCTACATCTTGACCTCGCCCTTCACCTTCTCCGCCGCGCAAAATCCCGCGACGCGGCTTGAGCGCGACAGCTTCGCCATCTTCGCCGGCGAGCCCACGGGCGGGGCGCCCAATCATTATGGCGATGCGCAGCCCTTTGCGGGCGCGGCGAGCGGGATCACCTCGATCGTCTCGACGATCCCTTGGTTTGATTCCTATCCGTCCGATCAGCGCGCCTGGATCATGCCTGATCTGCCCGCGCCCGAGACGTTCGCCGATTGGCGCGCGGGCAGGGATGGCGCGCTTGAAGCCGCGCTCGCGCACGTCAGCGCCGAAGAAGCGGATGAAGCCACGCGCGCGCGCATCTTCTTTTTCAGGCGCCCGAGCCAGGAGGCGCCCTGGCGCCCGTTCTGGCGTGAGGCCTAAAGCGCCGCTGTGATGCTCGCCGCGATCTTCTGCAATTCGCCGATGTCGGCCTGCTTGCCGCTTCCATGCCCGGCCAGCTTCACGCCCTCGTAGCGGGGGATGATGTGGAAGTGCAGGTGGAAGATGGTTTGCCCCGCCGGCGCGCCGTTGAATTGCGTCACCACCACGCCGTCCGGCTTCAGCGCTTTCTCCGCCGCGATCGCCAGCTTTTGCACCGCCGCGCTCAGCGAAGCCACGCGCGCGGGCGGAAGCTCCAGAAAATTCCGCGCCTTCACATTTTTCGGCACGACAAGCAGATGGCCTTTGGCCTGCGGAAAAAGGTCCATGAAGGCGAGCACGTCCTCGTCTTCGTAAACCTTCACCGCCGGAATTTCGCCGCGCAGGATTTTGGCGAATAAATTGTTGTCGTCGTACGTACCGTGAAGGCTCATGAGGGGCTCCTTGGCGTCAGCCTAGCGGCGCGCGGGGGCGGGGGCTACATTCAGCCCATGAGCAACGAATTCCGCCTCAATCCGGATGAAAAGGCGTTCGATCCGCCCGATGGCGAAAAGCCCAAGGTAGTGAAGCCGCGCGATGCGGCCACGCTGATCCTGGTGCGGGGCGGGCGTGAAGTGATGATGGGCCAGCGCTCGAAGGGCCATGTCTTCATGCCCGACAAATGGGTGTTCCCGGGCGGGCGGGTCGATCCGGGCGACGCCCGCTTGCCCGCGGCCCATGAGCTGACCCCGGAAACAGAGGCGCTGCTGCGCATGGGCGGGCAGGTGCGCCGCGCCCCCCGGGCGTTCGCCCTGGCCGCGGCCCGCGAAACCCGTGAGGAGGTGGGCCTCACCTTGGGGGATGAGGCCGGCCCCGATCTTTCCAAGCTGGTTTATGTCGCCCGCGCCATCACCCCGCCTTACCGCCCCCGCCGCTTCGACGCCCGCTTCTTCATGGCCGACGCGGCCGAGGTTTTGTGCGACGATTGCCCGGTCGCGGGGGAAGAATTGCTGCATATCCGGTGGTTTAGCCTCGATGAGGCCCAAAGCCTGGACCTGCCCTCGATCACCCGTTTCGTGCTGAAAGAGGTCCGCGCGCGCCTTGCCGGGGAGGCGGTGAAACCCCCGTTCCTGCGCTTTAACCGAGGGGCGCACCAATTGGAGCGCCTGGGCTGACGGGATCAAGTTGACTTCCCCGCCGCGATCCGTATTTTCCCGCGCTCTTTCCTACCCTTGTTTTTTGAGAATTTTGGGCCCGCGCCATGGCTAAGCCGACTGTCATCAAGATCCGTCTGAACTCGAGTGCGGACACGGGCTATTTCTACGTGACGAAGAAAAACCCGCGCACGAAGACCGAGAAGCTCAAGTTCAACAAGTACGACCCGATTGCGAAGAAGCACGTCGAGTTCGTTGAAGGCAAGATTAAGTAATCAGGCGCGCTGCGCCGCTTCATCTTGGGTAGAGCACCATCTGCGTGCAGCGGAAAAGCGCCATCGCTTTGCCGCTGTTTTCGTTTGCGACTTCCGCGTCCCAAACCTGTGTCGTGCGGCCGCCATGAAAGAGCCTGGCGGCGCAGACAACACCTTCGCCCACGCGCGCCGTGCCTAGAAAGTTGGATTTAAGCTCGATCGTAGTGAAGCCGCTCGCCCCCGGCGGCAGCGAAATGGCGCAGCCATAGCCGCATCCGCTGTCGGCCAGCGCAATAACGCTGGCGGCGTGCAGGAAGCCGTTGGGCGCCATGTGGTGCAGCGCCGCCGTAAAGCGCCCGCGCACGAGGCCAGGGCGCGCCTCCAGCCATTCGAGTCCCAGATGATCGGGCAGGTGGCCGCTTTGACGCTCGGTCAGAGGGGCGATGTAATCGATCTCTGTCATCTCATTGCTCCGCGATCGTGCTAAGACTAGCGCCATGACGCCCCGACAAGTCAAAGCTGCTGTCCTGCTGATCGGCGATGAATTGCTCTCCGGCCGGACACAAGACGTGAATCTGCGCGCGATCGCCAAATTCCTGGCGCCGCTGGGCGTGCAAGTGGCCGAAGCGCGCGTGGTCGCGGATGTGCCCGAAGAGATCATCACCGCGCTCAACGCGCTACGCGGCGCCTACGATTACGTGTTCACCACCGGCGGCATCGGCCCCACGCATGACGATAAAACCGCCGACGCGGTCGCCGCCGCGTTCGGCGCGCATATCGACGTGCGCGCGGATGCGCGCGCGATCCTTGAAGCGCATTACAAAGGCGCCTCGAACATGAACGACGCGCGCTTGCGCATGGCGCGCATTCCAGATGGCGCGCATCTGATCGCCAACCCCGTCTCGCGCGCGCCGGGCTTTCAGCTCGGCAACGTGTTCGTGCTCGCGGGCGTGCCCTCGATCATGCGCGGCATGCTGGAAGATGTGGGCCATCGCATCGAAGGCGGGGCGGTGGTTAGCGCAATCACCGTGCGCGCCAAGGGCGTGCGCGAGGGCGATATCGCGCGGGGTCTGGCCGATCTCGAAACGGCGGCCGGCAACGTCTCCTTCGGCTCCTATCCCTGGTTCACGCCGGACGGCTTCGGCATCCATCTGGTCGCGCGTTCTGCTGACGCGGCCGCGCTCGCCAAAGCGGGCGAGGATTTGCAGGCGCTGATCCGCGCGCGCGGCGCGAGCCCTGAACTAGTTGAAGAAGCCGACTAAAGCGTCAGGACTTAAATGCGACCCACACGATGGATCGACCGCCGTGTCGCATTTAAGTCCTCAAAGACGCTTTAGATTCAAAATTTTCTAAAGCAACTTTGGGGCTTTAAATTCGCGCTGCGCCTGCCATCGAACTGAGGCGAATTTAAAGTCCGTTGCTTTAGCCGCGCGTCCAGATCGCCAGCGTCACGTCGCAGCGATGTTCAAAACCAAGCGCGCGGTAAAGCCCGATTGCGCCTTCATTGGCGGCGTAGGCGTGCAGGAACGGCGTAGCGCCCTCGGCCACGATGCGCGCGCCCACCACGCGCATCAGCGCGCCGGCCAGCCCGCGCCCGCGAAAATCGGGATGCGTGCACACCCCGCTCACCTCGACGAAATCATCCAGCTTCATCCGCTCGCCGGCCATGGCGATCAGCCGCCCTTCGTGGCGCACGCCGATGAAGCGGCCCATCGTGTGCGTCTTGGCGCGGAACGGGCCGGGGCGCGTCAGCGCCGCCAGCGCTTGCATCTCCAGCGCGTCCGCATCGCCTAACGGCGTGTGCTCAATCTCGGCGGCGCCAGGAAATTGCGCCCACACCATCTGCACGCCCGCTGCAGTAATGGTTTGCGCAATGCCAGGCGGCGGCGTGGGCGGCGCCCGCTCCAGCAGCGCCATCTCGTCATCCTCGTGCGCCAGGGCGCCGAGTGCGGCCACGGCCTGGGCTGATATATCGCGCGCCGCCGCGAATGGGCTGATCGCCTCGTCATAGCGCCGCGCCAGCGCGCCGCCGCTCCCCAGGCCCGCGTGCGGGCCGTTCAGTGCAAACCAGGCCGGGCAATCGAGGGGATGGGCGTAAGGGCGCATGCACGCAATCTAAGAAGCGTCAGCGCGGCTGGAAAGCTTGCCGCGATGCCTCAATTTGGCGGCGCCTGCGGATCGCCTGAGCGACTTCGGCCGCGCGGGGGAGTTTTATGTACGCCATGGGGTGCGCTACCGCTTTTTCAACACAGCGCAGCCGCGTTGGCTTCGATGCGCGCGCGCGCCGTGCTGTTGAGGCTGCCCATGACGCTCAGAAAATTGTGGTTGCGCATGGCCGATCCAAGGAAGGTCCAGCGCAGCGCCTGATGTTGGCCCGCAAGAAACGCCGCCCGCTGATCTGCGGACAGCACGCGAGAGATGGCGCGCTCGATACTGTCGAGGTCCAGCGCCGCCTGCTGTTTGAGGCCGGAATCGAGTAAACTCCCGATTGCAAAATAGCCGTCGAGCGCGCGGTCGATCTCCTCGGCGTCGATGCCGTGGGTCAGTTCTTGCAGGATAAGCCCGTCAAGCTTGGCGTGCTGCGCTTCTTCCAGCCAATGATGCTTGAGCAGATTCTTGAACTGCGGATCGAGATCGGCGGCGTCTTTGACGCTCTCCACATAATGACCCTGCGACATCCACTCGATGCCCAGAACGGCGATGGCCACGGCAAGCGTGTCGTGTGCGAGTACGGCGCGGCTGATCTCTTCGGCCGGTCCGATAAAGCCGCACGCCACGCCGAAATCCGCCTCGAATTCGCGGCGGAAAGCCGTGAACAGGGCGATATGCTTGGCCTCCTCGCTTGCGAAATTCTCCAGCGCCGCTTTCCTGTCGCCATCAGCGCCGGCCTCAGCCTGAGCCCCCACAAACGGCAGGATGAACGCCTCGACCAATTCGAACATCGAGAGATAGCCGAAGGCGCGGATATGATTGAGCGCGAGCTGCTCGCGCGGCGACAAGAACGAAAGCTGCGCCGACCGGACAAAAGTCTCAGGCAGGAATGGCTTAGAAAAGTCGAGCCGCTTGTCGCGGCCGATAATGTCCTCCACGCGCCAATTGATGCGCCGCGAGGTGTCGATCAAGCTCTGATAGGTGTGGTGCATCGAAACACGCCTTAGACGATCGGATTCTTGCTCTTCGAACGGCCGAGCAGTTTGGGAAACACCATGCCGACCTGGTCGCGATAGATTCTATAGCGATCGCCGAAGTGTGCGAGCAGATCGCGTTCTTCAAACCAGATGCCGGTGAAGATGTATCCCGTCGTCATGATGGCGAAGAAGAGGTGGCCGATGCTCATCTGCGGCGCGGCCCAGAAGGCAAGGATAAAGCCCAAATAGATCGGGTGACGAATCCAGCGGTAGAAGAGGGGCGTGACGAATTTCTGATCGACGGCGGCGGGATTGAGCTTGAGTACACGCGCCCACCCCTGGCTCAGGCCAAACAAATGGAAGTGGCTGATGAGAAAGGTGCTGATGAGCACGATCGCCCAGCCAGCCCAGGAAACGGCGCTGAGCGCAAAAGCGAGCGGATCGCTCACCGACCAAACCAATTGTGGAATGGGCCGCCATTGCCACATCAGCAGCGCCAGCGCCAAGGAGGCGGCCAGCACGAAGGTGCTGCGTTCGATGTCGGGGGGTATGATGCGGGTCCAGGCGCGCTTGAAAGCGGGCCGGGCCATGATCGTATGTTGCAGCGCAAAGACGCCGAGCAGCAAGGCATTGATCGCAAACGACGAGAGCAGTGGGCTGCGCGCGCCGCTATCGATCGTCTTTGTCGCGAGGACGCCTTCGACGAAGAAGATGGCGTACACGAAAGTAGCCAGAAAGAATGCGTATGCGCACGCGCTATACAGCGCTGAGAGAAATCCTCTCATGGCGATCTCCTGGTTCGTGTTCTCGCCGCCGCCGCGACGCGGCTGCTAATTGTTGGCCGTCAGCGGGTCGATGAGGTGCGGCGCTTCGGTGATGCGGGTGACGGGAATGCCGCTGAGTTCGGCATGCCTGCGGATCGCGTCCTCGCTTTCGGCGAGATAGATGCAGAAGGTCTTGTCGCCGGCGACGTAGGAATGTTGCCATTGGATGGCGCCGGCGCCGACCTGCTCGATGGCGCGGTTGGAGGCGCGCGCCACCCCGCACAATTCCACGATCGACATGCCGCCGATGCCGGGTATGTCGCGCTCGATCAGATAGCGCTTGAGATGAGCCATCGGCTCTCTCCTGTTGCTTCGCCCTGGAGATTGCCGCTTCGGCGGCCGGTGAGAAAGCTAAATATTCTTGTCATCACTAAAGGTAGGCTTTAGCGTCGTGTGATGGTCGCAACGCCGTACCTGAAGTCGTTCCAGGCCCTGGAGCTTGCCGTGCGTACGGGATCGCTGAGGGCGGCGGCGGATGTGCTGGCGATCACGCCGGCGGCCGTGGGGCAGCGCATCAAGGCGCTGGAAGAATATCTTGGCGTCGATCTGCTGGTGCGCGGGCGCTCGGGGCTGCGGCCCACGCCGGAGCTTGCGGCGGCGATTCCCAACCTAAGCGCCGCATTCAGGGAGCTTGAGCTAGTCGCCGCCGCGCTCGATTTGCAGCGCGGCCAGGAGATCCATGTCGCGGCGGCGTCGGATTTTGCCGATCTTTGGCTGAAGCCGCGCATTCACGCGTTCAAGCGCGCGCATCCGAACGTCCTGTTCTGCATCAATGGCGAAGGCGAAGCGCCGTTGCGATTTGGGCCGGTCGATTGCGAGATCAAGTTCGATGCGCGCCGCGATGGGGCTGATCTCTTGTTTCGCGACTACGTGCTCCCCATCAGTTCGCCGGAAAACACCGAGCGCATTTCAAAACTGACCAGGCGCGAGCGGCTTGAGGGGTTTCCGCTGCTGCATCTCGATTTCTACAAGGACGATTCCGCGGCCCTGAATTGGTCGGCCTGGATTAAGCGCAATAAGCTGAAGCGCACGGCCCCCGAGCGCGGGATGCGGTTTCAGCGCATTACAGCGGCGCTGGAAGCCGTGCGCGCAAATGCGGGGCTGACGCTCTGCGGTCTGGCGCTGATTGCCGAGCTGATCGAGTCAAAAGAATTTTCGCTGCCTTTTCCGCTTGGGTCAGGCGCATGGACCGACGGCGCGTTTCAGGCGCGGTTTCGCAGCGAAGCGATGGCGCGTCCCCAAGTGAGGCGGTTTAGAGAATGGCTGCTTGAAGAATGCGGGCGCACGCAAGCCTGGCTATGGCGCAACGCACCATCGCAGCCAAGCGCGTGATGCCCCGCGCCAGCCCGCTGATCTGCCGCCCGGCGACGCGATCGCGCCCGGCGCGGGCCGAGCCTTTGCCATCCCCCCTAAGGATTGTACCATGTCGGATGAGCTGGGAGGTTCGCATGGGCGCGGACGAAGATGGCTTACCGATTGGAACCGGTGTGTCGGCCTTTCCGCGCCGTAGCGCCACTATCGTCGCGATCGACGCCGCCGGCTATTCGCGCCAAAGCGAAATCGACGAGGCGACGGCCGTCCGCGAGATCGCCGCTCTTGGCGAGCGCATTCTCGCTGTCGCCGCCTCGCGCAAGGGGCGCGTTTTCAACACGGCCGGCGACGGCTTCATGCTTGAATTTGCATCTGCGTCACTCGCGGTGGCGGCGGCGGAAGAGGTGCAAGCAGTGGATCGCGTGCCGCTGCGCATCGGCATTCATTCCGGCGAGGTGCATGAAACACCGACCCGCGATCTACTCGGGAAAGGCGTCAACATCGCAGCGCGGCTCATGCAGCTGGCGCAGCCCGGCAGCATTGTGGTTTCGGCTAACGTCAAGGACGCGCTTGGCGCTGATGTCGTTTCCCGCTTGAGCCCTGGCGGCGTGGCGCGGCTCGATAAAATGAGCGAGCGTATCGAGACGTACGTGATTGGCTCGCCCTGGAAGCGGCCGGCCGCAATTCCGGTGCGGTGGGCGATCGCGGGCGCCGCCGCGTTGACGCTGCTGGTGGTCGGCTATTTTCTCGTGCAGCCGCTTTTGCGTTCCGGCCAGCAGGCCGTGTCGGTGCTGGAATTCAGGGTGCTTGACCCCGATTTGCAGAACTTCGCGGCTGGCCTCTCTGATCGACTCGTGGGCGCCATGAGCACGCATGACCTCCAAGTCACGCATTCAAGCGCCGTTGGCGATGCGGATCGCGTGGCGGCGGCGCTTGTGAGCGGGGCCGCCTTTGCGCTGGACGGCGCCGTGCGAACCGAAGGCGATGATGTGCTCGTCAGCGCGCGCCTGATCGATCGCAGAGGCAATCTCGCAATCTGGTCGAGCGAGTATCGCCGCGCTGCGGCTGAACAGCACTATTTGCAGGAGCAAATTGCCGCCGATGTCACGCATGTTTTGCGATGCGCGTTGCTCGGGGTGGGCCGGCGCGCAGAAGAAATCGATGCCGCGACACTTTCCGTATTTCTTCGTGCGTGCGATCTTTCCGATCAGCTTTTTACCTCGCCCGAGCAGCTCATAATCGCATTGCGCCAAGTGACGGAGCGGGCGCCGCGATTCTCACGGGGATGGTCGAGGCTGGCGCTTGTGGCGGCGCAAATGTCACGCATGAATATTGGGCCGGAGGACGCCCGCGCAGCGGCGATGGAGGCCGAGGCGGCGATCGCGCAGGCGCGCCGTCTGGATCGCCGCAACGGCGAGGCCTATCTGGCGGAAGCGCTGCTGGCGCCCGCCGGTGATTTTGGGGCGCGGGAGGCGCGCATCGTCCGCGCACTCGCCGTTGAGCCCGATCTTGCCGCGGCGCACATGGCGCACGCGCATTGGTTCCTGGAACTCGGGCGGTCCCGCGAGGCGCTCGGCGCGGCCCGGCGCGGCGTTGCGCTGGATCCGCTCAACCCCGATTATTGGGCGGAGTTGGCGCCGATTCTGAGCGCCAACGGCTTTCAGCGCGACAACGATGAGCTACGCACGCGCATGTATCGGGTCTGGCCGCAATCGGGGCCGGCTTGGTACAATCGCTTTCTCAATTCAGCTTTCAACAGCGACCCCAACGATGCTCTGCGTATGCTCGACGATGTCGGGGCCGGGCCCGCGTTCTTTCATGCCGAAGCCGTTCGGCGTTGGCGCGCCTTCTTGCAGGCCCGCCGTGCAGGCGACGCAATGCAGACGCGCGCCGCCGCCGCCGGCATGCGCACGCTCATCCCCGGGAAGGAGTCTCGGCTTTCGGTCGCGGCCGTTCTCTCAATGGTGGGAGATATCGACGCCGCGATAGATGTTGTGAGCGGCGCGTTCAGCCACGGCTATGCGCCAAGCGCCATTTTCTTGCCGCCGTACGCAAATATGCGCCGTGATCGCCGTTTCATCGAGTTAATGAAGGATACGGGCCTCATCCAATTCTGGCGGGAGAGCGGCCGCTGGCCGGATTTCTGCGCCGCGCCCGATCTTACCTATAATTGCCAAGAGGAAGCCGCGCGCGTGCTGCCGCCCTGAAGAGGTAATCCGCTAGCTCCCTATCGGCCTCCCATGATAAGAAGAAAATGGGAGCGGCCATGCGGATTTCGCCCGGAAAGCGAGCGCGCCGTTGCGTCTTTGCGCTGACCTGCGCCGCGTTCGGCGCGGGCGGGTGGACCGCGTACGCGCAGACCGCCCCCCAGGAAGAGCAAGAGATTGTCGTCACCGGCACGCGCATTCCGCGGCCTGATCTTTCCGCCGCTAGCCCCATCGTCAGCTTCGGGTCAGAAGACATCGCCGCGCACGGCGCGCTGCAGATGGAGGATTTTCTCAACACGCTGCCGCAGGCGAGCCCCGATCTTTCGCGCACGGGCAACAATCCGGGCGCGGGCGTGGCCCGTGTCAATCTGCGCGGCCTGGGCGCCGACCGCACGCTTACGCTGCTGAACGGACGCCGGATCGCGCCCTCCGGCACGGAAGGCGCCGCAGACCTCAACAGCTTGCCGGCCGCGATCGTCGAGCGCATCGAAGTCGTTACTGGCGGAACGAGCGCCGTCTATGGCTCAGACGCCGTGGCGGGCGTCGTCAACTTCTTGACACGCGACGATTTCGAGGGCGCGGAGATTACCTCGCAATTCGACACTTACGACGCCGGCGACGGCGACGTTTTTAACCTGAGCGCTGTTTGGGGCGCGTCCGCGCTCGGGGATCGCGCGCATCTTGTCGTTTATCTGGATTATTTGGAGCGCGAGCCGGTCCGCCAGGGGGATCGGGCCTTCTCCAGCGTCACCATCAACGATGATATCACCACCGGCGCGCTGGTCGCCGGCGGATCGGCCACGGGGCCGAACGGCGTGATCCCGGGCGCGGTTGTCGGCGGCGTGTTCCTGCCTCCCCAGCTGTTCTTGGCGGACGGCGCGCTCCGCCCCTTTGTGCCGTTCAATGATTTCTACAATTTCGCGCCCGACAATTACCTGCAAGTCCCGCTCGAACGCTGGAGCGGGGGATTCCTGGCTCGGGTTGAGATCACGCCGGACGTCGAAGCGTCGCTGGAGCTTATGTATGCGGGCCCGCGCTCCGCGCAGCAATTAGCGCCGTCGCCGTTCACGCAGTTTGTCAACGCGCCGATCGGCGCTGAGTTTTTTTCAGCAAGCACGCAAGCGTACCTCGACGCAAATTTTGACCCTGACGATGACGGCATTGCGCGCTTCCGCTTTACGCGCCGCCTGAGCGATATTGGGCCGCGCCAGCGCACGCACGAGCGAGATAATTATCGCGCCGCGTTGGCTTTGCGCGGCCCGCTCGGCGCATGGGATTGGGATTTAGCTTATGTGTACGCGCGCAACGATACGCACACGGAGCTGCAGAACGACGCGTCAATCAGCCGTATCCTGCAAGGCATGTTAATCGATCCGCTGACGGGCGCTTGCGTCGATCCGAGCGGGGGATGCGTGCCGGTCAATCTGTTTGGGCCGAACACGCTCAGCCCCGAGGCGGGCGCCTTTGTCCGCATGGACGACGTCATCGAACAAACCCGCGTCGAGCAGCACAACGTTACGCTGTTCGCCGGCGGGGAGGTATTTCGTTTGCCCGCGGGCGCGCTGCGCGCCTCGATTGGCGCCGATTGGCGACGCGTGTCGAGTGTTTACGAGCCTTCGCCAGCTTTAGCGACCGGCGATTCCGCCGGTTTCATCCAATCGCCAGCGGTGGCGGGCGCATTTGAAGTGATCGAGCTTTTTGGGGAAGTTTTGGCGCCGATCCTCGCCCATGCGCCCGTTGCGCATCGTCTCGAATTCGAGGCCGGCGGCCGCTATACCGAGCATTCCACGGCCGGTTCGCATTGGACCTGGAAATATGGCCTGCAATGGCTGCCGATTGAGTCGGTGCGTGTGCGGGGCATGGTGCAGCGCGCCGTGCGCGCGCCGAATGTTGGAGAATTGTACGAGACCCCGCGCGCGGGATTCAATGGCATCGCCGGGATCGCCGATTTCTGCGCCGCGGTGAACGATCCGATCGGGGCCGGCGTCGCCGATATCTGTATCGCCCAAGGCATGGATCCTAGCCAAATCGGTCTCTACGCGCCCCCTGCGACGGGATATATTTACGATACGATCACCAGCGGCAATCGGGCGCTTTCGCCAGAAACCGCCGACACGCTGACAATCGGCGCCGATTGGGAGTTTGGCAGCCCCTGGCGCGTGCGCGTCAGCGCCGACTATTTCGAGATCAAGCTGCGCGACGCCATTTTGCTGGCGCAGCCCGTTCCAAATTGCGCCGCCGCGGCTGATCCGAACGATTCCGCCTGCGCGTTGATCACGCGCGATCCCAGCGGCTTCATCACGCTGATCCGGGAGCTGCCGGTCAATTATTCGCGCGCGATCGTTGAGGGCGTCGATCTTGGCGTGATGGCTGACGCTCCAGCGCCACGCTGGCTTGCGGCTACGCCCGACGCCTATTTCGGCGTTCACGTGCTGGCGACGCATTACCTGCGCGCCGCCTCAGCAGCGTCTCCAACAGGGCCGCTACTCGATTGCGTCGGGTATTTCGGCTGCGGCACCTATGACCTGCTGGGCGCCGTGACCCCCGAATGGGTGGCGACGACGACGCTGCGCTACCAAGCAGGGCCCGCCTCGGCGATGCTGCGCTGGCGCTATGTCGGGCCGGTCGATAATTCGGACGCAATCAAGGCGGCGGCGGCGGGCGTCGCGGCGCCGATCATGGCCATCCCGAAGGTTGATGCGGCCCATTATTTCGACGTGTCGTTCGCCTACGAGCTGGGCGCGCGCGCGCGGGTCAGCGCGGGCGTGGATAATCTGTTCGAGCAAGACCCGCCGCTTTTGGCCAGCAACCAGGTGCAGGCGAATACGGACCCGGCGCGCTACGACGTGTTTGGCCGGCGTTTCTTCGTGCGGCTTTCCTATCGTTTGAACTAGGCGGCGCTGGGCGTCGCCAATCGCTGACGCCTGTGTTAGCATTGGCGTCAGCGAGGGCCCGTGACCGACGCCGTTCTCACGCGAAAACTGGCTTCGATTGTGGCCGTTGATGTCGCCGGCTACTCGGCGCAGGCCGAGCGGGACGAGTTGGCGACGGTGGCCGCCATCGCGGCGCTGAGGCAGCGTATCGAAGCGTGCGCTGCGAGCCACGGCGGCCGCGTATTCAACTCCGCCGGCGACGGCTTCATGCTGGAATTTCCCACGGCGTCCTCCGCGTTGGAGGCCGGCGCGGCGCTCGTGGAGGATGAACTGGCGCTGCGCATCGGCGTGCATGTGGGCGAAGTCTCGGTTATCGATAATGGCGATCTGCTGGGGCACGGCGTCAACATCGCGGCGCGCTTGCAGCAGATGGCGCAGCCACGCGGGGTGGTGGCGTCCGAGGATGTGCAGCGCTCCGTGCGCGGGCCGCTGGCGGCGCGCCTCGTCCATGCCGGCTCGATCAAGCTCGACAAGATGCAAGAGACGCTCGGCGTCTATACGCTGGGCGCGGCTAAGCTGAAAAATCGCTTGCTTCAATCTCTGTTGAGGACGCCGCGCGCGGCGTTGGCGCTCGGGGCGGCGGGCCTGATCGCTGTAATTGTCGCGGCAAGCCTGATGCTCGCCGGTCCACGCTCGGTCCGCGCGGCGGTGTTCGCCTTTGACGCCCCGGCGTCAGACGCGGTTCTGACGAGCCTGTCTGAAGGCGTGGCGAGCGAGATTGTCAGCAGCATGAATGAAATGGGCATGGAGACGATCTCTAGGGCGGAAACGCGCGATCCCGAGCGCGCAAGCGCGCGTGCGCGCCAGCTCGGTGCAGCGTTCTCGGTTGGCGGGGATGTGGCGCGTGAGGGTGACACCATTCGCGTGTCCGTGCGCATGGACGACGTGCGCGATCGCGCGACCATCTGGTCGCACACGTTCGAACAGCCCGCGGCGGAAGCGGACGGGCTGCGCCTTTATGTGGCGGGGCACGTCATGCACGTGATGCGTTGCGCAATGGATGCACGACGTGAAATGCCTCGGCTTGCGCAGAACCTGATGGTTCTGCTGCTGCGCAGTTGCGCTGTTCAGATCAACGACAATACCCACTTCGAGATGTTGGAATTGGCAAGACAATTTGCAGCCGCCGTTCCACATTCGAGTCTTGCGCAAGGCCGGCTCGCCAACGCGGCGGCGAACGCCAGTGAGGGCGCTGATGAACCGTTGGGCGAGCAATTGCGCCAGGAAGCGATCCGCGCCGCTGATCTTGCGCTCCAAATCAACCGCGGAAACACGTACGCGTTGGCTGCCAAGGCGTGGTCGTTGCGCCCTGGCTTATCGCGCGCCGAATATGGGCGGCTGTTGCAGAGATACCTTCGCGATGCGCCTGAAGCAGACTCGCTCAACACGAGTTACGCCCAACTTTTGCGGGGCGTTGGGCGCAACCAAGAGGCTGTCGTGTACACCCGGCGCGCGCAGGCCATTAATCCTCTGTCGCCGGGCGCGGTCTATGCCCTTAGCTGGTCGCTTGCCGTTGCGGGCCATAGCCGAGAGGCCAGCGAGCTTCTCGAACGCCACGCGGAGCGCTGGCCGGGAGAGGACGCGATTTGGTGGGGACGGTTCAGGGTGAGTTTCTGGTTCGGGTCGCCCGCTCAGGCCCTGGCTGTGCTCGAGCAGGCGCCGCCGGATCAAGCGACGGACGAGGATGATAGGCTTTGGCGACTGGTGATCAATGCTGTGGGTTCGGGAAACGCGCAGCATCGCCGCCGCGCGGCGCAGGCCGTTGCGGCGCAAGCCAATTTCGACAGCAATGCGCGCGTGGCGTTGCTTGCGCGCTTTGGCGATGTGGATGGCGCGTTTGCGGCCGCCGAGCGCAAGCTGCGCGATGGAGGCGAAAACGCTTGGTGGGGTGCGTTCTTCGAACCCATGACCGCCAATTTGCGCCGCGACCCGCGCTTCATGCCGCTGATGCAGCGCGCGGGTCTCATCGAGTACTGGCGAACAACAGATCAATGGCCGGATTTCTGCGCCGAGCCGGACTTGCCGTACGATTGCCGCGCCGAGGCCGCGCGCTTGGCCGGCGCAGCGGAGTAAGACCGGCCAGACTACCATCGAGCGTGTCGAACTCAGAAACCGCCAGGTCCACCAGGCTTTTGACCTCCGCACCCGGAGCGGCGCCCCGCCTTGAGTCGGGGCGCCGCTCCGGGTGCGCCGATCTCTGACGTTTCGCTTTGCGCCGCCGCTACGCCGTCGCGCCCCAATGCAGTTTCCTGTATATCCGGCGGAATCGTACGACGCGCTTTGCTAAATGAGGCCGCACGTGCGGATCGCCACGTCTGTACGCCGCTATGCCCCCGGATCAGGGGGTGGGCGAAGCGGCCCCGTGCTGGTTAGGCTCGCTCAGCATCGGCGCTCCCTGGGAGTGCTTGTAAGGGGGCTGCACGTGCGTGGTTTGATTGCAATGGTTTGCGCCGCCTTTATGTGGTGCGCATGGAGCGAGGCGGCGCACGCGCAGTCGGCGTCGCGATCTTATGACCAGGGCGTGCGCGCCTATCGCGCACAGAATCATCAACAAGCGCGTGATCATTTCCGCAGCGCCTGCGACCTCGCGCATGGTCAGGCCTGCTTCAATTACGGCGTCATGGCCGCCCGCGGGCTTTATGGCGAGGCCGATCCAGAACATGCGCGCTGGCTATATGGGCGCTCATGCGAGTTTGGGCACATGCCGGGCTGCTACAATTACGGCAACATGCTTTCCAATGGCGAAGGCGGCGCCAAAAATGAGCCTGCCGCGCGCCAAGCATTTGAAACCGGCTGCACCGGCGGGCTCATGCAAGCCTGCTCCAACCTCGCCATCATGTTCAATACGGGTCGCGGCGGCGCGCCCGATCAGGCCCGTGCGCGCACGCTGTTTGCCCAAGCCTGCGAGGCGCAGGATGTCGCTGGCTGCTCCAGCCTGGGCAACATGCTGCTGCGCGGTGATGGCGGGCCGGTCGATCTCGCGCGCGGGCGCAGTTTGCTGCAAGGCACGTGCGACGGCGGCGATCGGTGGAGTTGTGAGCGCCTCGCCAATCTCGATCCCAGCGGGCGTCCCGCCGCGCCGGTCAACGCCGACACGCTGCGCCAGGGCTGGGCCGCATTCGAAGCCGAGCGCTATCCCGAGGCGCTGAATCTGCTGCTTGGCCACGCCCGCGCCGGCGATGCGAACGCGCAATACGCCATCGGCTATATGCATACGTTCGGCGTGGGGGTCGGCGCCCGCGACTATCTTCAAGCCGCCGATTGGCTGACGCGCGCCGCCGAGCAGGGCAATACCGGCGCACAGGATCTCATTGTTCAAATCGCGCCGAACATCGTCCAGGCGCGCTTCATCGCGCATATCGATCGCTACGGGCCCGATACCACAAGCCTGCAGACGTTCTCCAACGATGTGTACGATTATTGCGCGCTGCGCGGGCCCAATTGCAGCGCGCTTCTGGCGCGGCAAAATCGGCTGGAGCGGGATCACAATATGCGCGCCGAAGCCGCAAACATGGCGCGCATCTGGAATAATTACGGGAGCGGCGAATCCGATGCGGAATTCTGGGCGCGCGCGCGTGCACGCAGCGAATGCATGCGCGAAGTGCGCCGCTCGATCGAAGCGCAGACGCGCGGCCGGCAACAATGGCGTTATGTGAACACATGCGGCGATTAGGCGTTTTCTTCGGCGCGGCTGCTGCATGCGTCGCTCTTGCGTTGTTCTCTGCGCCGTCGGCGCTATCGCAAGGGGCGGAGCCGAACCGCAATGAGGCCAGCGTGTGTGCGGTGGATTACACCGTGCTGAGCATGTCGGCGACGTTGCAGCGCGAAATCTTCAATATGGAAGAAGTCGATCTGGAGGCACGCTCGCAGGAATTGGCGCGGCGCTTCGAGATTGACGAGGGGCGCATTGTTGATGCGGCGGTGGAGCGCCTTTATGGGCCGATGCGCGCGTCCGGCCCGCAGGCGGAAGCGCGGCTTTTGCTCAGCGTAGCGCAGTGCGACCGCCGGTTCGGCTTCCAGCCCGTCATCGCGCTCACCGAGGCGGACGCGCTCAATGATCTTGAATGCATCGCGCGCTATTGGGCCTTAGGCGCGGTGCGGCCGGAAACACAGCCGCACACGTCCGCGCGCATTCAGCATGTCGGGCGCGCCTATATCGCCGCGAACCAAGGCGCCAGCGAAGAGACGATCCGCCGCGAGGTCATGCCGCGCGTGGAAGCGCGCGCCACGGCCATTCGCGCAGGGGCGGAAACAATCAATGCGCTGAGCAGCGATATTGCAGCCTGCGAATCGAAATACGGCTTTGGGCCATGAAGAGAGGCGTCATGA
>DAOMPU010000016.1:0-19088 GCA_035444925.1 Terricaulis sp.
ATAGCTCGATCGGCTTGAACGATCGTTGTTCATGCACGGCGACGACTGCGTCGCCTCGAACGCAAACACTGAACGCGAGCAGACGATGTCATTCATTTCGTGCGCGCCGCGCCGACCTGGCGGCTATGCCGGAGGTTCCCCACCCGATCCCATTCCGAACTCGGTAGTTAAGTCCTCCAGGGCCAATGGTACTATGTCTTAAGGCATGGGAGAGTAGGTCGCTGCCGGGTCTGCCCGGCGCGCATGAAACGAAAAAAGTCCAACCCTCATTCGCAATGACGGCCTCGGCCGTGATGTTCTCGGCCGCGCTTCAACGCGGCCGTTTGCATATCAAGACTAAGCTTTGACGCGGGATGGAGCAGCCCGGTAGCTCGTCAGGCTCATAACCTGAAGGTCGTAGGTTCAAATCCTACTCCCGCACCCATCATTATCAAACCACCGAACGAAGACCCCTCGGAGGAGACTCCGGGGGGCTTTTCGTTGGCGAGCGCCAGCAGCGCGCGAGGTCGCCGTGCACGGTGATCCGCAGCCGTCCCGCTCATTCTCTTCGGGCAGCAATTCGATCGCACTGATGAGCTCGCGAATGGTTTCACGCGTGGCGGCGCGCGGAAACAAGCTGACGTTTGGACTTCGGGCTCCATCGTCAGCTGAGCTTCTAAAGCTAATTGCTCCGCTCCCGCCGCCAGCAGCTTGGGCTGTGCTCCGCCAACCGATCGACACGGCGTCAGCGGCTCACGCGCTACAAGTCTGCACGCGCCGATGCGCGCGCGTTTATCACGGCGCTGTGCGTTCACCGTCCCGACCTGAGGGCGCCGGTCTATATCGCGCAACGAACGGACCGCTGAGGCGCAGCCGCCGCTTTGGGCTGTTCAAACCAGCAGAGCGCGGTCGGGCCGGGGCCATATGCGCCCAGCGGGCGCGATCGGCTGGATGCGGCTCGAGGCGCTTAGCAAGTTCGCCCATCATTTCATTCCGCCGATCGCGTCACCGCTTCGCCCTGACCAAATGTATCAATTTCTTTTGCCGTCGTTTCCGGCGACTTGGTGTAGTGCGCCAAAAGGTCATAGAAGGTCGGGACGACGAACAGCGTCAGCATGGTTGCAACCGAAAGGCCGAAGAAGATCACGACGCCAATGGCCAGCCGGCTTTCGCTGCCCGCGCCGTGGCCGAGAATCAACGGCACGACGCCGATTATGGTCGCGATCGAGGTCATCAGCACCGGGCGCAGGCGCAAGTCTGACGCCTCCAAAATGGCGTCGCGGACGCTGCGCCCCTCGTCGCGCATCTGGTTAGCGAATTCGACGATCAATATCCCGTTCTTGGCCGCGAGTGCGATCAAGATGATGAGCCCAATCTGGCTGTAGATGTTCAGCGTTTCATCGAACAGGAGCAGGCCGAAGAGCCCGCCCGTCACCGCCAGCGGCACGGCGAGCATGATGACGAACGGGTGCACGAAGCTCTCAAATTGCGCGGCGAGCACAAGGAAAACGATCAGCAGCGCGAAGCCGAACGCGAACAGGATCGCGCCTGAGGCTTGTCTGTACTGGCGCGCCGCCCCGGCGTAGTCGAGCGTGATCGGCGCCTCGCCGATTTCGGCCCGCGCCATTTGCTCCAGCTCCTCGATCGCATCGCCGATCGCGGCGTCGCCGGCGATGGAGGCGGAAAGCGTGACCGCGGCCTGGCGGCTCATGCGCCGACGCTCGGCCGCGTCGCCCATCGTGCGAGTTTCAACCAATGTGGACAGCGCCACGAGTTCGCCCGTGCGGTCAGAGCGGACGTACTTGTTTGAGAGATCGGCGATGTCGGAGCGTTCTTGGCGTTCTGCTTGGATATAGACGTAATATTCCTCGCCGCGGTCCGCGATTGTGTTGACGCGCCGTTGGCCCATCGTGGCCTCCAGCGTGCGCCCAATGGCCTGCACCGATACGCCGAGCGCGGCGGCGCGTTCGCGGTCGATGTTGACGAGCACGCGCGGGGAGGTGGGTTCGTAGTTCATACGCGGCCGTTGGAACGTGGGGCTTTCGCGCATGCGGTCCATGATGCGATGGCCCACCGTCGCGAGCTGCTCGTAGGTTGCGCCGAGAAGCACGATGGAAGCGCCGTCGCCGCCGCCGCCGCCGCCCTCGAACGGGCTCACCATGCGCGCGCGCACCGTGGCGCCAGGGATTTCGCCGAGGCGCCGGTTGAGCTCGGTTTCGATCTCCGCGCCTGTCCGGTGTCGCTCTTCCCATGTGGAGAGGAACAGCCGCCCCATGCCGGAAGAGAAGCGATTGGTGCCCTGATCGCCGAACGCCGGCGCCAGGATCGTCAATTGCCGCGCCTCGCCGCTTTCGACATAGGTCAACAGCACTTGTTCGACCTGCCCCATGACCCGGCTCATATAGTCGAAGCCCGAGCCTTCCGGTGCTTGCGCCTGGACCATGATGATGCCGCGGTCCTCGGGCGGGGTGAGTTCGGAAGAGAGCTGAGTGAAGATCAAGCCGCCCAGCAGAATGACGCCAGCGAACACAGCGAATACAATGCCCTTGGCCTGAAGCGCGGCCTCGAGCGAGGCGCGATAAGAGGCGCGCACGCCATCCAGGCCCTTCTCGATGTACCGCGATAGCTTCGTGCTGGCCTTCGCGGGTTTCACCAGCTTCGAGCACATCATTGGCGAGAGCGAGAGCGAGCAGAATGCGGAGATCACGATCACGCCTGAGATCACGATCGCGAGCTCGACGAACAAGGCGCCAACATAACCGCGTACGAACAGCAGCGGTGTAAACACGGCGACCAGCACCGCCGATGTGGCGACGATGGCGAAGAATACTTGGCGCGCGCCGCGCTCGGCGGCGACTACGGGCGGCTCGCCAAGCGTGTCCACGCGTCGCTGCACGTTTTCCAGCACGATAATGCTGTCGTCCACCACAAGACCGATCGCGAGCACCAGCGCCAGCAGCGTGAGCAGATTGATGGAGAACCCGAATACGGACATCACCAGGAATGCGCCGATAAGGCAGACCGGAATCACCGCCGCGGGAATGAACGCCGCCCGCCAGGAGCCGAGAAAAAGGAAAATTACGAGAACGACCAGGACTGTGCATTCCAGCAGAACCTGGCCCACCTTCTGGATGGCGCGATCGATGAAAAGCGTGGAATCGTAGCTCAGCGTCAGCTCGGTGCCGGCGGGGAGCGAAGAACGGATGCGTTCCACTTCCTCCTTCACCGCGTGGCCGACTTCCAGCGCGTTCGAGTTGGATTGGCGCACGATGCCGATGCCTACCTGATCGACGCCGTTGCCGCGGAAAATCCGCCGCGTGTCTTCCGGGGCCATCTCGACGCGTGCGACGTCGCCCAGGCGTATGATGACGGCATCGGCGGCGCTGCCGGAGCGCAGCGGCAGGCGGGCGAATTGCTCGGGCGTTTCAAACGCACGCGCCACGCGCACCTGATAGTCGCGTTCCTGGCTCTGCACATAGCCCGCAGGCAATTCCACGTTCTGCGCGCGCAGGGCTGTTTCGACATCTTGCACCGTCAGCCCGCGGGCCGCGAGCGCGTTGGTGTCGAGCCAAATGCGCAGCGCGGGGCGGAAACTGCCGCCCACCTGCACACTGGCCACGCCGTTCAGCACGGCCAGCCGATCGACCACGTGGCGCTCCGCGAAATCGGTGAGTTGGATGCGGTCGAGCGTGGTGGAGGAGAGCGAGAACCAGAGGATGGCCTCGGCGTCGGCGTCGGCCTTACGGATCACCGGCTCGTCCATATCGACGGGCAATTGGCCGCTCGCGCGGCTCACGGCATTGCGCACGTCATTGGTGGCGTCTTCCAAATCGCGATCGAGCGTGAACTCGATGTTGATGGAGGAGCGCCCGTCGCGGCTTGTGGAGCGGATCACGTCAATGCCGTCGATGCCTGAGAGCTGATCCTCGACAATGCGCGTTACCTGGCTTTCCACGACTTCAGCCGAAGCGCCTGGGTAAGATGCGCTGATCGAAACCGTCGGGCGATCGACGTTGGGTAGCTCGCGCAGCGGCAGCGACATGAAAGCGATCAGTCCAAACGCGATGATCAACAGCGAGAAGACAGTCGCGAGAACCGGGCGGCGGACGGAAAGATCGGAGAGTGTCATTGGCTTCTATCCCGGCGTGCGCGCGTTGCGTAGCGTGGGCTGATCCCGGCCGGCGCTGTTCAGGCGGATCGCTTGCCCCGGGCGCACGCTTTGCACGCCCTCAGTGACGACGAGATCGCCGCGCGTGACGCCGGAAAGAATCTCGGCCATGCCCCCCGCGCGCTGCCCCGTCGTAACGGAAACGCGCTCCACTAGATGACCTTCTCCGGAGGGAACGGCGCGGTAGAGGTAGGAGCCGCCCGCCTCTTCAAGCAGGCTAATCTCCGGCACGGAGAGCGCCTCGCGCGGGTTGGAGCGGATCTCGACCGTCATCAGCATGCCCGGGCGCAGCGCCTCATCCGGGTTCGGCATCAGCGCCCGCACGCGTACTGTGCGCGTGGCCTGGTTGATGCGCGTATCTACGTGATCGACGACGCCTTCAAATGTGCGGTCCGCAAATGCGGCAGTGCGCGCAATGATCGCGACGCCTTCGCGCAACCGCGCGAACTGCGTTTCCGGCACGTCGAAATCGAGCTTGATCTGCGAGACGTCGTCCAAGGTGCCGATTTGCGCGCCGGGTTGAACGTACTGACCGGGACTGGCGTTGCGTAGCCCGACGATTCCGTCAAACGGCGCGCGCAAGGTGCGATCAGCCATGCGCGAGTCGAGCGCATTTAGGCGCGCGGCGGCGGAGTTGGCGGATGCGCGCACGGCGTCGATCCGCGCCTGCGACGCGAAACCGCGCTCGTACAATTCTTGAAAGCGACGCAACTCTTCCTGCGCCGCATCGTGGGAGGCGCGCGCCTCTGCGGCCGATGCGGATTGCTCCGTGCTGGACATCTCGACCAGCACTTGCCCCCGGCGCACCCGATCGCCGCTGTCGAAGCGAATGGCGCGGATTGTATCGGCCGCCTTGGGCGTGATGATGATGCTTTCGCGCGCCTGCGCAGTGCCGAGCGCCTGCACGCCGTCGGTGAACAGGTGCGTGGCGGCCGCGATTACGGTGACTTCAACCGCCGCGCCCGCGCCTTCGCGCGGGCTGCCGGGGGAGGGCGTGCTGGCGCCCGCGAAAATGCTCTTGCCGGCGAAGCCGAGCATCATGGCGGCGAGCGCCCCCGCTACGATGACGGCAAAGCCATACCGCTTAAACACACCTTGCATGAACTAGATAGTACACGAAGAGTTTTTCAGCACTTTGTCAGCGTTGGCGCACAAGCTGGGTTCGTAATGGCTATTTCGCGACGTAGCGCAGCACGACATCGGCGACGATTTCACGCCGGGCGGTCACCGCCTTGGCGGACACCATGTCGGTCTTGAAGATGTGCGAGAAGGTGTAGCGGTTGGAGACAAAGTAAAAGCACATGGCTGTGTACGTCATATGCAGATCAACCGGATCGATCCCCGCGCGCATGACGCCGGCGCGCACGCCGCGATCAATAATATGGCGGAGCATCAAAATTGTGGGCTGGTTGACCGCGCGCAGCCCAGGAAGCTTGGCTATGTGGCGGCCCATGTGGATGTTCTCCACCATCACCAGCCGGATAAAATCCACGTTCTGCAGGTGATAATCGAAGTCGAAGCGCACCAGATCGGCCAGCGCTTCGAGCGGGGGCTTTGCGTCGAGGTCCAAATCATGCTCGACGCTGCGGATGCGCCGGTAAGCGTGCTCAAGAACGGCGAGGTAGAGGCCGTCCTTGCTCTCGAAATAATAATAGATCATGCGTTTGGACGTACGCGTCTTCTCGGCGATCTCATCGATGCGGGCGCCGTCCAGGCCCTTCTCCGAGAATTCCTTGGTCGCAACGTCGATAATGTTGGCCTTGGTGCGCTCGGCGTCCGGCGTGCGGATGCGCGCGGGCTTGGCCGCGGACGCTGCTTGCATTTTACGACCGCGCACGGCGCGCTTGCTCTGTGTCTTCGCCACGGAATGCATTCAATTGTGCTCCGCAGCACAATTTGCCAGGGCGGAGCCGAATATGGAAGGGCTGCGCGCGCGTCAAATCCGACCACGCGGGCGGCGTTCGCGTTTCTGATGAGGAGATTCGCCAAAAAAGCGCCCCGGCGACGAGGTCGCCGGGGGCCAGTTTTCTGATCGCCTCGGAGGGACGAGGACGGTCGAGCGCTGTTTATCGCGCGGAGGGTCTCAGCAGGCTCATCGGCACGCGCGCGACGTAGGTGTCGAGCACTTCGCCGCGCGGCGCGTAGGGGAACGCCACGAACGCGGTAGTGGCCGTGCCGGTGACCCAGGTGGTGAAGTCGCCGCCGCCATTGCCTTGGCCGTAATTACCCGAATAGGTCAGCGTCGGATAGACCGACAATTCAGGGCTCACCTTGATGGTGGGGCCGAAACGATCGCCTTGCAGCAACGCCACGAAGGTGTTGAAGGCGCCCGGGTTGCGGAAGCCGCGCCACGTCACGAGCAGATTGCCGTCATTGGTGTAGTTTAGGCCAACTTGGTTTGCGTTGGTGACCGGCACGTTCGCCGGGGTGGGCCCAGGCAGCGCCATGCGCCACGTGTTTCCGCCATCACGGGTGTAGTACACTTTGACCGTGCGGTGGTCGGGCTGATACACGGCGACAGCGTAATGCCCTTCGTTCACCGGCGATGCGGCCGTGATCGGATAGCGGATCGTGCCGACATTGCTGTATTCTGGGCCCTGGGCGATGACTTGCTCATCCCAATTTGCGCCGCGATCGCTCGTCACTGAAAAAACTAGGCACGGGCAGGTGTAACCGGCCAGTTCGTTGACGGTGCGCGTGGCCACTACGCGCCCAAACGCCGCCGCCGCCGTGCCGCGGCCCGGGTAAACGGTGTTGAATGTGCGCCCGCGGTCGTCCGTGGCGGAGATGTACGGGCCCGCCGTGGAGTAAAACACACCCGTCTGCTGATCGACGGCGCCGTTGGCGCCGTCCCAGGGCGTGTGATGGGGCTCCATGCCGCCATGCAGCCCTGTCATGCCGGGCGCCAGGCGCGAGAGCTCAAGGCCTGGCGTCATCGGGCTCCAGGTTTCGCCGCGATCGGTCGAAACGGTGACTCCGGCGCGGCCGGCCTTGGGGTAGGGCTGTAGTTCGCCGCCCGCGGTGAACAGCGCGCCGCCGAAATACATCGTGCCGTCGGCCGCGATCTGCACCCACGGGGCGTTGCAGCCGTAAAGCGCGGTTTCGATCGGGCCTTGCGTGCGCAACACGTCCATCATGTTGCGATCGCGCCAAGTGGCCCCGCCATCGCGAGAGATCGCGACGTGACACTCCGCCACGCGGCCCGTCACAGCATTGGTGTCGATGGGCAGGCTGTATTGCCGCCAAGCCACCGCCACGAAGTTCGGATCGCGCCGGCTGACCGCGACTTGCGGAAACACAGACGCGAACATGGCGGTGTTGTTGCTGATATTGGTGAGTTCGACGCCGGGCGTGGCCCCGGGTTCGGCCGGGGTTTGCGCGGCGGCCGAGAGGCTGAGCCCGACGGCCGCGGCGAATGCCGCGAGCGGGCCTGCAAGGGATCGGCCTTTAGCCGAGGTTGCGGTGTTCATTGATAGATTCCTTCAACTCTGGGCGTGACGATCAATACCAGGCGCGAAGACGCACTTCGGAGGCGTCGCCAACCAGGCGGGTAAATTCGTCCAGGTCGCTGTTTCGCGAATGGTAGGGATAGACAATACGCGGGCGGAATGAGCGCACTGCGTCCGCGGCTTGTTGCGGCGTCATTGTGAAAGGCTGGTTCATCGGCACAAACGCGACGTCGATATTGCGCAGGGCCGCCATTTCACGTGTCGGCTCGGTGTCGCCCGCCACGTAGATGCGACGGTTGCCGAACGTGATGATGTAGCCGTTGCCGCGCCCAGGCGTGTGCAGGTGGGTGCGCCCTTCCGTGACGTTGTACATCGGCACGGCTTCGAAGGTGATGCCTTCCCAAGTCGTCGTTTGACGATTCTGCACCACCGTCGTTCGTGCTTGCAGGTTTGGCGTCAGTTGTGCGTTCACGGCGGCCGGCGCGATGATGCGCGTGTGCGGAGAAACCAGCGCATTGATCGTGCCGGCGTTCATGTGATCGCCGTGAATATCGGTGACGACGATGAGGTCAGGCAGCGGCAGATTGAGATATCGCTCAACGCCGCCCACCGGGTCAACGTAGATGACGAGCCCGCGATAGGTCATCACGAAGCTAGCGTGGTTGACCGGCTGAATGGTGATGTTGCCGCCGCGCGCCGTGAGGGTGTCGGGCGGCGGCAGTTGGGGCGTCTGCGCCGCGGCGCTCATCGGAACGAGCGCGGCGACTGCGCACGCTCCCAAGCTGATCGCCGCCTTCACGGCGGCGCCCAAAGTTGCAGGTCTCATCAAATCTCCTCCCATGAATATTCAGAAAAAAAGGCCGCACGCCGAGGGCGCGCGGCCAGAGTGTGGCGTTCTTAGAATTTCGCCCTGAAGGCCACGTAGAATTGCCGGCCTACCGCGTCGTACAACGAACCGCTTGTCTGCTCGACGGTGAGGTTCGGCAGCGGAGCGTCGGGCTGATAGAGGTTGTTGACGCCCGCGCGGATCTCGACCGCGTCGTTGACGCGATACGAGGCGTTCAGGTCGATGCCGAGGAAGGCGTCGGCGCCGGGGGCTGGGCTCGCCGGCCGTGTGACGGAGGTCGCGTCGTCCTGCGCGCCGGTGTAGCGGAAGCGAAGGCCAACGCGCGCCGGCCCCCAGGTGTAGGCGATGCTGCTGACCGAGTGGAAGCGATAACGCGTGCCCGTACCGACGAACTCGACCCAAGGCGAGTTCGCGAAATCCTTGGTCTCGTCGTTCAGCTTATACGAGATAACGGTGCTGAGGCTCAGCTCGCCAGGGCCGACTTCTTGGTTCCATTCCGCTGCAAAGTCGATCCCGCGCACATGCAGGCCGCCGAGATTCAAGAACGGCGTGTCCACCGAAGTGAGGATGCCGTTATTGTCGCGGTGCAGCAGCGTGCAATAGACGTTCGTCGCCGAGAAGCCCGGGTTGGCGCCATCCTGGTTGTAGCAGCTGTTGAGCACATTGATCGCAGCGACGGAGCCGATCACGTCCTCGATTGTGATGTCGTAATAGTCGATCGAGAACTGAAGGTTCTGCAGAGCGTCAGGCCCGAAGCGAGGCTGTACGACCATGCCAAGCGTGTAGGTGTCGGCCACTTCTGGGCGCAGGTTGGGGTTGCCGCTCGTGATCGAGTTGCCGGCGCTGCTGGTGGGCACGATGAACGAGTCGATCACGCCGGCCGGAATCCCGGTGTCGATGCAGAGCTGACGCAACGTGGCGCCGCCTGCTGCACGCGCGGGCGTGCGGATATCGCAAGGATCGCCGCCGGTCGGCGGGGTGCCGATCGGCGCGGCTGACGCTTGGCGGTCGAAGAACGATTCCGCCATGTTCGGTGCGCGCACTGCACGAGCGTAGCCGCCGCGGAAGAGGAGGCCGCTTACGGGCGTCCAGGTGGCGTCCACCTTGTAGGTCGAGTTTCCGCCAGCGTAATTATAGTCCGAATAGCGATACGCAACGCCGAGTTCGAGTGATTCCGCGAACGGTGCGTCGCGCAGAAGCGGGATGAGCAGCTCGCCGGAGATTTCGTTTACCGTTATTTCGCCCGCCGCGGGGACTTGCGCGCTGATCGCCTCGATCGCGCCTGTGACCCTTGCGCGTGAGTCCGGATCGAATGCGTACGATTGCTCGCGTCGTCCCGCGACCAGCGAGAATTGCAGCGGCCCCGCTGGGAGTTCAAACAAGCTGCCTTGAATGGCGGCTTCGAAAATGTCCTGCGAGATGGCCTGCGTGTCCTTCATCGAGACCGTGATGTAGTTTGCGCATTCCGCCGACAAGCTCATGGCGTTCGCATCGCCGAACGGATTGAAGCCGCCCGCGCAGATCGAGGCGCCGCCGTCGGGCGCGTAATAGAGATCTTCGACGAACTCTTTCACCACGGCGTTACGCACTGTCCGAACCGAGTCGGTTTGATCCGCCGAATAATGGATGTCGAACGTCCAGTCGCTGAAGCCCAAATCGCCGCGCAACCCGACGATGCCTTGCCACACATTGAGGCGCTCGTTGAACCCCTTGTGCCCAACGCCGACATAGCGCGTATTCCATTGGAAATCGGCGGTCGGGTCCGGACGTGAGGCGAGGATCGTCGCCAGGTCGGCCGGGATGAACGGGTTCGTCGTCGGCATGTTGACGAGCGTGCCGTATTGCGTGAGCGACCAGCCGTCATCCTGATCCGTCTCGCTGTCCACATAGAGGAATTGCACGTAGGCTTCGATGTTCGGCGTGATGTCGTAACCGAATTGGCCGAAGGCGTAGGTGCGCTCTTGCGCCGAGGTCACGTCAATCGTGGGGCCGAAGGGGTGGCGCACTTGCCCGTTCAGGATGAAGTAATCGCCGCTGGTGGGGCCCCGATAATTGCGCGCGCTGTTGACCAGGAACAGCGAGCCATCGTCGTTGAAGCCGATATTGGCGGCGCCGCCGGAGCGCGGCACCGTTGTGCTGAGCCCGTCATAGCCTTGGAAGATGGCGTTGAGCACCGTTTGATCGGGCAAATTGCCGGTGGTGGGGATGTAGGCGCCCGCGCCAAAGAAGCCCGAGGGGGTTGCTTCCGCCATATGCTTGCGCTCGGTGCCGCGCAGGCGCTCGCGCTCGCTATGGCCGACAGAGATCGAAAAGCGCCCGCGATCGTCGGCGAACGAGCCGCCGCCGGTGAGGCTGGTGTCATAGGTTTGGCGATCGAATTCGAACGTGTCGCCGTATTGAACGTCAAGCTGCAGGCCTTCGAAGTCGCGGCGTGTTTGGAAGTTCACAACGCCAGACATGGCGTCCGACCCGTAAACGGCTGAAGCGCCGCCGGTGATCGTCTCAACGCCGCGAATAAGCGCGGAGGGAATGATGTTGACGTCGATCACGCCCTGCGCGTTGGCGAAGGGTAGGCGGCGTCCGTCCAGCAGGACGAGGTTGCGGTTGGCGCCAAGCCCGCGCAGGTTGAGCGAAGCGCGTTGACCTTGTGCGGCGCGGCCCGTTGTGGTCGCGTCGCCAGCCGCCACGAATTGCGGCAGCACGTTCATGGTCTCTTCGATGTTGCTGACGCCCGATTCCTGGATCGCGGCTTCATTGGTGGTGAGAATGGGGGTCGGCGATGAGAAGTCGCGGCGCGCAATGCGGGAGCCGGTGACGACGATCTCTCCATCCTCAACCGTATCGTCAGCGGTCTGCGCCATCGCTGGCGGACAAGCCAACGCCGCAAAGAAAGCGGCTGTTGCGTAAAGTGCGGTGCGGTTCCTCATTTCTCTCCCCAATAGTCTGATTTGATCCTCGGTTTTGAGTTCAGGCGAGGTTCCTGGTTAGAAAAGCAATTGAGCGGTTCCACGCGAGGTCCGCCGCGTTCTGATTGAAGCGCGCGGCGTTCGTGTCGTTATTGAAACCGTGGTTCGTGCCCTCATAGAGATGCAGATCGAAGCTCTTGCCATGGGCGGTGAGCGCCGCTTCGAAGGCGGGAATGCCGGCGTTGATGCGCTCGTCCAGAGCCGCGTAGTGCAAGAGCAGCGGCGCGCGAATTTCCGGCACGCGATCGGCAGGCGCCTGGTTGCCGTAATAGGCTACGCCCGCATCCAGCAGCGGCGAGTTCACGGCGAGATTGTTGACTTGGCCTCCGCCCCAGCAAAACCCGATGGCGCCGACTTTACCGGTCGCGCCCTGCAGGCCGTCGAGGAAGGCGAGCGCCGCTTGGCCCGACGCGAGAGCCGCTTCAGGCGTCACTTCGCGGAAGAGCGCGCCGGCTTCGTCAGCGTCTTCCGGCGTTCCACCGAGCGGGCCGAGATAGTCCAGCCCAAGCGCCACAAACCCAGCGACCGCCATGCGGCGCGTCACGTCTTTGATATGTGCGTTCAGCCCGCGGTTCTCATGGATGACGAGCACCGCCGGGCGCGCCGTCGCATCAGCGGGCCGCGCAAGGTGGCCGCGCAAACCGGAGACGCCGGGCACATCCACGTCACGCACGACAATGCGCGCATCGGATTCTGAAATCGTCTCGGCCTTCGCCATGTTATTTTCGAGCAGCGGCAGCAGGGCCGTCGCCGCCGCCGTCCCACCCGCTAGCACGCCGAGTCGCTCGAGAAAGCCGCGGCGGTTCATGCCGCCGTGCACATAGACATTGTAGAGGTCGATGAACCGTTGATCCATGTCTGCGCCTCCTTCTAATCGCGCGCTGCGCGGCGCGGGCCTGATGCAATTTGCCGGCCGGCCATGAAATCGAAACGGCGCGCGTTGATCGGGCGCTGTTGAATGGTGTCTCCTATTTCGAGGAGGCGTTGGCTGTTCTTGTTCATCGCCGGCCAACGCATCGCCGGCGTGCTGGGATTGCCGGTGCGCGCAAAGGCGATCAGCGAATCCTGCATCGCTGCGGTGAGGTTGCGGTCGAGCGACGTCCACGTCCGCGTTTCGCGGAAAAGATTGAGCGCGTCGATCGTTCCGAGCCAGTAGGGCACATCACCAGTGTGGTATGCGCCGGCGGTGGCGGGGTTGTGATCGTCGAAGACGATGCCCGGCGTGTAGGGCTGCACACGGCTGAACATGTAAAGATAAGAGGGCGAGCGGCCGGTTTCAGCCTGGGCGAGCGCCCAAGCGCGCATGCCTGCGCCCATCACGCCTTCGCGTGCGGCCGCGGCGCCCATGGCGCGCGCTTCGGCGTCGGTGCGCGCGGGATAGAGACGCAGGAACTCGTCCGCGTCCGCGCCTAGCGCTTCGTGCGCGACGGCGCGGTAATCCGCGAGTGTTTGCACACGGCTAAGCGCGTTGTTGCTCTCATCGCGGGTGAAGCCCATGATCATCGGCACGTCGTTTTGCGCGCCGCGGGCATAGGTTGCGCTTACCGGCTCCGGCAGCACATAGCCGTCGATCGCGGCGCCAAACCGCACTTGCGGTTGAACCGCGACGATGCGGTCGCCCGGCAGGCGGCGCATGGCTTCGATGGAATCCGCCCCGAGCAATTGCTGCAGGCGCACCCCCTCCGCCTCCATCGCGGCGCGATCGGGCAGGATGCCCTGGCCGAACGTGGGCGCGATGGTGCCGCTCATTCCAAGCGCGCGGTGAAACAGGCCGCGGGCGAGGGGGCTTGCGGTCAACATCGTGACCGAACGGCTGCCGCCGGACTGGCCAACAACGGTCACGTTGTCGGGGTCGCCGCCGAATTGCGCGATATTCCGCCGAATCCATTGCAGCGCGGCGATCTGGTCCATGAACCCGTAATTGCCGGATGCGCCGTGCGGCGATTCCGCCGTGAGCTCAGGATGCGCGATGAAGCCGAGCGCCCCGACGCGATAGTTGAAATTTACATAGACGACGCCACGCTGCGCCAGCGGCTCGCCGCCGTAATTCGCCATGCCGGCCGAGCCGACAGTGAGCGCGCCGCCATAGATCCATACGATCACCGGGCGCTTGTCTCCCGCCGCCGCGTCGCTAGGCGCCCACACATTCAGATAGAGGCAGTCCTCACTGGTGGGCTCGTCGCCGAAATAGTGATTGATGCGGTGGCCGCGAAGCGTTTGCAGGCATTCAGGCGCCATACGATCGGCGTTGTACACGCCTGTCCATGGCGCGACTGGCTGCGGCGCGCGCCAGCGCAGCTCGCGCAAAGGCGCCGCCACATAAGGGATGCCGAACCAAGCCTGCACGCCTGAAGGCAACACTTTGCCTGCAATACGTCCGCTATCGATGGCGACGGGACCGCCTGGAATCGCGCGCTCGATGATTTGCGCATGCAGCGTGCTTGCGTTCATCAACGCCAACGCGCCGCCTAATGCGATCACGCCAAGCGCGCTACGCGCCCACTTTAGCGGGTTTTTCGCCATTGTTCCTCCCGTCGCCTTCTGTGAGGCGTTGTACGAACTGGTCCATACAACACATGGACAATCCGAATAAGTCAAGCTTGTCCTTGCAAAACCGCGATAATCAAAGGGGCGTCTCGTGCGATGTGTGGCAATTACGGTATGCGTGTGAACTCAATCGAACATTCCGCATGCTTCGGTTGCGTTCGCGCACGTGCGGGTATTTTTGCTGCATCGCGGCGCGTGCCGTGCGCGTCAATCCATCTCCACCCGTTCTACCGGACCAACCACGAAAATGTACGCAGCCGCGCCAATTAACGCGAGAATGCCGATAAAGGCCAAAGCCCAAAAGAACGAGCCGGTAAAGGCGACGATAAACCCAACGGCGAGCGGCGTAATGATGCCGGCGAGATTGGCGCACAAATTGAAGATGCCGCCAGTGAAGCCAATGTACTTTTGCGGCGCAACGTCGGTGATCAGCGTCCAGCCGAGATTCACCATGCCTTGCCCAAAGAACGCGACAGACATGATCGCGATCACCGCCATGTTATCGGTCGCGAAGTTCGCGGCGATGATTGTTGAGGCAAGGAACAGGCCGAGGATGATGGGCAATTTGCGCGCGATCGTGGCGGAGCTGCTGCGGCGCAGCAGAACGTCCGATAAAATGCCGCCGATGATGACGCCGATGCTGGCGGCGACGAACGGCAGGATCGCGAAAAAGCCCGCCTTGATCCACTCCATACCGCGCTCGGTGGCCAGATAAGTGGGAAACCAGGTCAAAAAGAATACCAGCGTTGAATTGCCGGCGAACTGGCCGATGGAGGCGCCGAGGATTTGCCGCTTGGCCAGCAATTTTCCGGCGACGCCCCAAGATAATTTGGCCTTTGCGCCGCCTTCATGCGTAATGAGGCCGCCCCCGGCGCGAATGTGCTCAAGCTCGGCTGCGTTGGCCAGCTTGCTGCGCCCGGGCTCATGATATTTGTAAAGCCACACCGCCGCGAAAACGAGCCCGGCGCCGCCCGCGATAAAGAACAGCGCGCGCCAGCCGAACTCTGCCGTGATCCAGTAGAGCACCGGGCTCAGAAACGCCAATCCAACATATTGGCCTACGGAGTAAACGGCATTGGCGCGCGCGCGTTCCTGCTGGGGAAACCATGCGGCCAGCACGCGGCTGTTGGCTGGGAAGCAGGGGGCCTCGGCTGCGCCTAAGCCCAAGCGATAGATCAGCAGCGACCAGAATCCGGTGGCGAGCCCCTGCAGCGCCGTAAAGATCGACCATGTCGTCACCGACAAGAAGTAGGTGATGCGGGTGCCCAGTTTGTCGAGCAGGATGCCGCCTGGCACTTGCGCGCCGGCATAGGTCCAAGAGAAGGCGGAGAACATTAGGCCGAGCACGGCTGGCGTCATGTTCAATTCGCCGGTCAGGGATGGCGCCGCGACGCTCAGCACTGCCCGATCAAGATAATTGATCATCGTGCCGATGGCGATCAGCGCAAGGATAACGAAGCGACCACGTGTGGGCGCCTGTGCCGCCGCCGTTTTAGTCATCCCGAATTCCTCCCAGTATGGTTTTGCTTTGTTTGTTATATTGCCGTGTCGGCTACGGCGCTGCGGCGGCGACGAGGGCCCTGAATTTGCGTTGCATGCGTGACGGATCCGGCGTGCGGCCGGTAAACAGGCGAAACGCTTCGGCTGCCTGGAAAACGGCCATTCCGCCGCCATCGAGAACTTTGCACCCGCGTTCGCGCGCGGCCGCAAGCAGATCGGTTTCCAGCGGGAAATAGATAATGTCCGCAACCCAAATATCCGGGCGCAGCAAGTCCGGCGCAAAGGGCGTTCCCGGATATTTGCGCATGCCAACCGGCGTGCAATTCACGACCCCGGTGCAGGCGGCGAGGGATTCGCCGATGTCGTCGGTCGCGGCCAGCGTGGTCTTGCCGCTGGAACGCGAGAGGCGTGCGATCAATTCGTCGCGCCGCTCGGTGTTGATGTCATGAATGATGATGGTGTGGGCCGCTAGCTTGATGAGGGCGTAAGCCACCGCAGCGCCGGCGCCGCCCGCGCCGACAACAAGAACGCGATCAAGGCGTGCATCTGGCAACGATTGCGAGAGGCTCTCGGCGAACCCGATCCAATCGGTGTTGTGCCCAAGGCGCTGGCCATGCTGAAAGACAACCGTATTGACGGCGCCAAGCGCCTCGGCGTCGGCCGAAAGGCCCGTTAGATGCGCGATCACGCTCTGTTTGCAGGGGTGCGTGATGTTCACGCCGGCGAAGCCTTCGCGCTCGGCGTTGGCGAGCAGGCGTGGCAGCGCCGCTTCTTGGCCCTGCACCAGATCAAGATCCATCAGCTCATAGGACACGTCGAGGCCGAGTTCGCGCCCTTCCTCAGTGTGCATGCTCGGGCTTTTTGATGCTTGTATCGCCGCCCCGACGAGTCCCGTGCGAAGGCGGATAGATGATGGCATGGACGCGAGCCTCCGGGGCGGCGGATAGAAGACGAAAACACATAACTAACGGGATGGTACAGGTCAACGCGATGCACCGTTTAAACGCGCGCGCCTCGCCTCAAGGTGCGGTGCAGCATGCGTTATCTCGGTCGAAAAACTGCAGAAAATGGCGATTAAATATGATCAAAAGCGGCATTTTCTTACGGAGAAAATTTCTGGACGCGATCTGAATTGTGCGTGTGCGAAGGCGGCGGCGTTTGTGCGCGTGCCTGTTTGGGCATTGTGAATGTACTAGTTAGTATGTTATTGTCCGGCGCATGATACGCCCCATAAGCACGGCGACGTCCGAGGAAGCGCTCAAGGCAAGCAAAGCAGCGCCCGCACGCATCGCGGCGACCCCGCTTTCACTTGCGCACTTGACCGTATTGGAAGCCTCGCCCACGCAATTGACGATCCTCGCCGCTCGGGCGGGTTGCGCTTTCGTGGGGTTGCGGCTGATCCCGGTTACGCCCTCGGAAACGCCCTGGCCGCTCATTTCAAGCCGTGCGATGCTTCGCGAAACCAAACGGGCGTTGGCGGACAATGGCGTTGGCGTCCTCGACGTCGAATTGGTGCGCCTAACGCCCGACCTTGACGTCGCGGACTTGGAGGGGCTTTTGGAAACCGCCGCGGAACTCGGCGCCCGCCATGTGCTGACGCAGGTGCACGATGGGGATTTTGTTCGCGCCGGTGAAAAATATGCCGCGCTCTGCGATCGCGCCGTCGGCTTTGGGCTCACGTGCGATCTTGAATTCCTGCCATGGACAGACATGCGCGATGTCGGCGCCGCGATGACGTTCCTCAACGCGGTGAACCACGATCAGTGCGGGCTCTGTATCGATACGCTTCACTTGGCGCGCTCGGGAAGCCCGCCTGAGGTTATCGACGCGATTCCCCCACGCTGGCTGCACTTCGCGCAGATCTGCGATGCGCCCGCCAAGGCGCCGCAGACGCGGGAGGGGCTGATCGAAGCGGCGCGGGGTGAGCGTTTGTGGCCGGGGCAAGGCGGCCTGCCGTTGCGCGCGGTCATTGAGCGGCTGCCCCCGGGCGCGCCGCTTGCGCTTGAGATTCCAAATCGCGAACTGGCGCTTAAGATGCCGGCCGAAGCACGCGTCCGCGGGGCGGCTGAAGCCGCCCGCGCGCTGCTGGCGGAGATGCAGAGCGCCGGCGATGGCCGGACGGCGAATTAGGACGATGCCCATGCGCAAATACGGCCACTTTATTAATGGCGCCGAAGCGGCGCCGGCGTCGGGCGCTTACATGCCCACCGTCAATCCTTACACAGGAGAGGCTTGGGCGGAAATCGCGCGCGGCGACGCCGCCGATGTCAATAGTGCTGCGAAGGCGGCGCAAGCCGCTTTTGAAGGGGCGTGGGGCGCGTTTTCGCCGAGCGAGCGCGGGCGCCTGATGCGACGGGCGGCTGATCTGATCATCGAGAACGCCGAGCGAATCGCCGCGATCGAACAGCGCGACAACGGCAAGCTGGCTGCGGAGGTTACCGCCCAGACGCGCTATGTGGGCGAATATCTGCACTATTACGCGGGCCTCGCCGACAAGATCGAGAGCCGCGTGTTGGCGACGGAGAAGAAGGGCGTGTTCGCGTACACGCGATACGTGCCCAAAGGCGTGGTGGGGATTATCACGCCGTGGAACTCGCCGCTGACGTTGACGAGTTGGAAGCTGGCGCCGGCGTTGGCGGCAGGCTGCACCGCCGTCATCAAGCCTTCGGAATACACATCCGCGTCTATCATCGAAGTAGCGGCGCTGTTCAGCGAGGCGGGCTTTCCTCCGGGCGTCGTCAATGTGGTCACCGGGCTTGGCGCGGAGGTAGGCGAGGCGCTCGTTACGCACCCGGACGTGGCGCATATCGGCTTCACCGGCGGCGAGGTGGGCTGGCGCATTTACGAGCTCGCCGCGAAACACCACAAGACCGTGACGCTCGAACTTGGCGGCAAATCGCCCAACATCGTGTTCGACGACGCTGATCTCGATCAGGCCGTGAAGGGCGTGGTTTCAGGCATTTTCGCCGCAACAGGGCAAAGCTGCCAAGCGGGTTCACGCTTGCTTGTGCAAGAGAACATCAAAGACGTGCTGCTTGAAAAGCTTATCGCGTTCGTGCGCGACGCGAAGATTGGCGATCCCAGCAAGATGGATACGCAGATTGGGCCGGTGGCCACGGCGCCGCAGTTTGAAAAGGTCATGCGCTACATCGCGCTTGGCCAGGAAGAGGGCGCAAAGCTTGTCCTCGGCGGGCGCGCGCGTCCGGACATCGGGGCGCAATTCGTCGAACCAACGATCTTTGATGACGTGCGCAACGATATGCGCATCGCGCAGGAGGAAATATTCGGGCCGGTGCTTAGCGTCATCACCTTCAAAGACGAAGATGATGCGATCCGTATCGGTAACGACACGCGTTACGGCCTCGCCGCCGGCGTTTGGACGCAAAGCCTCAAGCGCGCGATGAAAATGTCGGAAAAGCTCAAGGCCGGCACGATCTACGTCAACAATTATCGCGCCACCAGCTTCACCTCGCCGTTCGGCGGTTTCAAGGAATCCGGCATCGGCCGCGAGTCCGGCGCGGACGCCGTTTACGAATACCTCGAAACCAAGACCGTCTGGATGTCGAGCGACCTGGACGTGCCCAACCCCTTCATTCGCCGATGAGCGCGCGCCAACCCCGCAAGCCGCTTGA
>DAOMPU010000017.1:0-18400 GCA_035444925.1 Terricaulis sp.
GGCGCGTGCTGAGGCTCGGCCGCCGTTTCGGATTCGGTGCTCATCGGCGGACGCTTCGCTGGAGGGACGCCCCCTCAAACGCCGCGTCGGCGCTGGCGTCAACCCAGCGCAGGCTTGCATATACCCCCAGGGGGTATTATGTCGGCGCCATGCACGACCGCACCCACGTTCTAAACCGCCTGCGCCGCATCGAGGGCCAAGTGCGCGGCATCGCCGCCATGGTCGAGGATGAGCGCTATTGCATCGACGTGCTGACCCAGGTGCGCGCCGCGCGCGCGGCGCTGGCGCGGGTGGAGAGCGCGCTGCTCAAGGATCACCTGCATCATTGCATCGAAGGCGCGATCGTTTCGGGCAACGCGGGCGAGCAGCGCAAGAAAGCCGCCGAGCTGATCGAGCTCTTGTCGCGGAGCGAGAAGTGAGCGAGGCGCACTGCCATAATGGGCATGGCCATCACGGCCACGGCGCGGCGGCGGCCAAGCCCGCCCCGCCCGGCGTGAAATGGACCTGCCCGATGCACCCGGAAATCGTGCGCGAGGGCCCGGGCGCGTGCCCGATCTGCGGCATGGCGCTGGAGCCGATGCTGCCGAGCGCGGATGCCGGCCCCAATCCCGAACTGGCGGACATGACGCGCCGGTTCTGGATTGCGCTGGCGCTGACAGCGCCGGTGTTCGTGCTGGAGATGGGGCAGCATCTGTTTGGCCTGCACCTGGTGGCGCAACCGCTTTCCAACTGGATTCAGTTCGCGCTGGCCGCGCCGGTGGTGTTGTGGGCGGGGTGGCCGTTCTTCGTGCGCGGATGGGACTCGCTCAAGGCGCGCGCGCTCAACATGTTCACGCTGATCGCGTTGGGGATCGGGGTGGCGTTCGCCTATAGCGTTTTCGCCGTGCTGGCGCCCGGGCTGTTTCCCGCGGCGGTCCGCGACGCGCACGGCAGCGTTCCGGTTTATTTCGAAGCAGCGGCGGTGATCACCACTTTGGTGCTGCTGGGCCAAGTGCTGGAGCTGCGCGCGCGAGAGAGCACCTCCGGCGCGATCCGCGCTTTGCTGGATCTGGCGCCCAAGATGGCGCGGCGCGTGGGCGCGCACGGCGATGAGGATGCGCCGCTGGAGCATATCCATGTCGGCGATTTGCTGCGTGTGCGGCCTGGCGAGAAAGTTCCTGTGGACGGCGTCATCACCGAAGGGCGCGGCGCCATCGATGAGGCGCTGGTGACGGGCGAATCCATGCCGGTGACGAAAGAACCCGGCGCCAGCGTCGTGGCGGGCTCGCTGAACACGACCTCTTCCTTTGTGATGCGCGCCGAAAAGGTGGGCGCTGACACGCTGCTTTCGCAGATCGTGCACATGGTGGCCGCCGCGCAGCGTTCGCGCGCGCCGATACAGCGGCTGGCCGATCAGGTCTCCGCTTGGTTCGTGCCGGCGGTGATCGGCGTTGCGGTGCTTGCGTTCATCGCGTGGTTCGCGTTCGGCCCCGAGCCGCGCTTCAGCTTCGCATTGCTGGCCGCGGTTTCGGTGCTGATCATCGCCTGCCCGTGCGCGCTGGGCCTGGCCACGCCGATGTCGATCATGGCGGGTGTGGGGCGCGGGGCGAAGGCCGGCGTGCTGATCAAGAACGCCGAAGCACTGGAGCGGTTCGAGAAGATCGACACGCTGATCATCGATAAAACCGGCACGCTGACCGAAGGCAAACCATCGGTGACGGCGATCATCGCCAGCGCCGGCTTTGAGGAAAACGAGCTGCTGCGCCTCGCCGCCAGCCTGGAGCGCGGCAGCGAGCATCCCCTCGCCCACGCCATCGTGGGCGCCGCCGAAGCGCGCGGGCTCGCCCTCAGCGAAGCGAGCGCGTTCGACTCGCCGGTGGGCCAAGGCGTTGAGGGGCGCGTGGACGGCAAGGCGCTGTTGATCGGGCGCGCGGATTTTCTGCGCGGACGCGGCGTTGATCTCGTGCCATTGCAGGCAGAGGCCGAGCGCTTGCGCGCGCAGGGCGCGACCGCGGTGTTCGTGGCCATTGACGGCGCGGCGGCCGGGCTGATCGCGGTGGCCGATCCGATCAAGGCGTCGAGCGCGGAGGCGGTGGCGGCGCTGAAAGCCGAAGGCGTGCGCCTGGTGATGATGACGGGCGATAACCGCACCACGGCGCTGGCTGTCGCGCACACGCTCGGCATCGACGAGGTCGAGGCCGACGTGCTGCCGCAGGATAAAGCGGCGCTGGTGCAGAAGCTGCGCGGCCAAGGCCGTGTGGTGGCGATGGCGGGCGATGGCGTGAACGATGCGCCCGCGCTCGCGGCGGCGGATGTGGGCGTGGCCATGGGCGCGGGCGCGGACGTGGCGATCGAAAGCGCGGGCGTGACGCTGCTGGGCGGCGATCTCGCCGGCCTGGTGCGCGCGCGCAAGCTCTCGCGCGCGGTGATGGCCAATATCCGGCAGAACCTCTTTTTCGCCTTCGCGTACAATTCCGCCGGCGTGCCGATCGCGGCCGGCGTGTTTTATCCGATGTTCGGCTGGCTGCTCTCCCCCGCGATCGCGGCGGGGGCGATGCCGCTGTCGTCGGTCAGCGTCATCCTCAATGCGTTGCGCCTCAATCGGGCGCGCATCTGATGTTCGGGAGGAACAAGAATGATCCGTAGCTTTACGTTCGCCGCGGCGCTGGCTGTCGCCGCGCCAGCGTACGCCCAACAGCATGATCACGGCGCCCATCACGGGGAGCCACAGCCGCAGCCGCAGCCGCAGACGCACGACCAGAATCAAAACCACCAGCAGCACGATCACAGCCAGCATCAAGCCGCGGCGCCGGATCACAGCGCCCATCAGGGCCATGACATGCAAACAAGCGCGCTGGGGCCTTACGCCTCCGGGCGCGACGCCTCCGGCACGGCTTGGCAGCCGGATGTTTCGTCGCATGGCGGCGTGCATGGAGAGGCCGGCGATTGGATGCTGATGGGGCATGTGATGCTGAACGGCGTCTATGCTTGGAGCGAGGGGCCGCGCGGGGATGAGAAAGGCTTTCTCGCCGGCATGATCATGGGTTCGGCGCGGCGGGACTTTTCGCAAGGCACGCTGAATCTGCGCGCCATGCTATCGCCCGATCCGTTCATGGGGGGCAATGGCTATCCGCTGCTGCTGGCGGCGGGCGAAAGCGCCGATGGCGCAACGCCGCTGGTGGATCGCCAGCATCCGCATGACCTTTTCATGGAGCTTTCCGCTTCCTATGCGCATCGGCTGGATGCGCGCCAATCCTTGTTTGTGTATGCGGGCCTGCCGGGTGAGCCGGCGTTCGGGCCGCCGGCTTTCATGCACCGCATGGCTGCGATGGATTCGCCCGAAGCGCCGATCACGCACCATTGGTTCGATTCCACGCACATCACGTTCGGCGTGGTGACGGCCGGCTATGTGAACGGCGATTGGAAAATCGAAGCCTCGCAATTCCGCGGCCGCGAGCCCGATCATCGACGCTACGACATCGAAACCGGGGCGCTGGATTCCACCTCCGTGCGCCTCAGCTGGAACCCGAGCAAAAACCTGGCGCTGCAAGTTTCCTATGCGAACGTGGAAAGCCCCGAAGCGCTGCATCCGGACGATGACGAGGAGCGCTATTCGGCCTCGGCGATATATACGCGCGCCATCGGCGCGGACGGCTGGTGGTCGCTCACCGGCGCCTTCTCGCGCAAGCAGCGCAGCGACGGGACGGAGCTGGACGCCTTCCTGGCGGAAGCGGCCGTGCATCCGAACGAGCGCTGGACCGTGTTCGCGCGCGGGGAAGCGATCGAGACCGATGAACTCGGCGCCCATCACGGGCCGATCGAGAATGTCTCACGCCTCAGCCTCGGCGCGATCCGCGATTTTCGCTTGAACGAATACGCCGTGTTCGGCGTGGGCGCGCTGGTGCAGCAACATTGGGTCAGCAATGCGCTGGAACCCAGCTATGACGGCGACCCGATGGGGGGCATGGCGTTCGTGCGGCTGAAAATCGGCTAACCCCGTTGTGTCTGATCGGCCGCGCCGCGAGCGAGGACGCCGCGATTGAAGAGGACAAGATCGTCCTTATACCATTTGATCTGGTCGCCTTCGACGATGGTGAGGAAACGCGCGGTTTCGCCATAAGACCAATTATTCCAGCGGCGGCACCAATGGTCGCCCTCGATCCACCAGGCGCCTTCGTCGCAATCCTCGTGCGCATAACCGGCCTTGCCGATCAGCGCGCCATCGGCGCGCACCTCCACCGAATAGGGATCGCCATACGCCGTGCGGCAAAGCAGCAGCGCGTCGGGCATGATCTGTGCGAGCTGCGCGCCGTTCAGCCAGTTCGGGCGCGCCGCGTTCAGCCGATCGAGCGAAGGATCGGTGAGCTCGTGAATCACGTTGGCGAGCGCGGCGACGCCTTCGCGAATGCGCGCCGCAGGCAAGCTGGAGACGCCCATGCGAAACGCGTTCGCGCCCTTGGCTTCATCTTGAAAGAAACGGCCCGCGGGCTCGATCAGCACGCCGCGCTTGGCCGCTTCCTTGGCCAGCAAGGGCGCCTGCAAGCCGGGCGGCCCCGTCACCCAGATCGAGGCGCCGCTCAGCTTGGGATCAATCAGCACAAGGCGCGGCAGATAATAATTCAGCGCATCGCGCAACGCGGTGAGCCGCTCGCTGACCGCGCGCTTGAGCTTGGCGAGCGCCGCATCGTGATGGCCGAGCGAAATCAGCAAGCCGCCCAGACGCTGCGCGGCGCGCGGGGCGGGCCCGGCCGTCAAACTGCGCGCTTTGCGCAATTCGCGCACCACTTCGGCCGGCGCCACCACGACGCCGAGGCGCAGGCCCGGGCCGAACATTTCGCACAAATCCGAGAGATAAAGCACGCGCCCGGCCGTGTCGAAGCTCTTTAACGCCGGGGTCTGCTTATCGCCCACGCCGCTGCTGAAAAAATCGATCTCAACGATGAGGCCGTCCTGATCGATGATTTTGTCCAGCAGCGCTTTGCGGCGCGCGCGCGTCATCTGCACGCCGGTGGGCGCGTGGCGGCGCGGGGTCACGAACACGAACTCGCACTCGTTCAGGCGGCTATCGACGATCACGCCCTCGCCGTCCACCGGCTGCGCGACGATTTCGGCGCGCTGCAGGCGCAGCAATTCCCTAATCTCCGGCAAGCCAGGCTCTTCCATGGCGATGCGCGAGGTTCGATCGACGAACAATTCGATGATGAGATCGAGGCCCTGCTTCCAGCCCTCGGTGATGAGGATTTCATCCTCGCGCGCGTGGATGCCGCGGCGCGGCAGGATTTTCGTGCGCACCTCATGCAGCAGCTTTTCATCGTCGCCGCCGGAAAAGTTTAGCGACCAGGCGCCGAATTCGCGCGCGGTGAACGCTGCGCGCGTTGCATCGCGCCACTCGGCGATGAACGAAAGCTCGGCATCGAAGCAGCCTTCGAGAAACGGATAGGGATGGAGCGCCCAATTCGGTGGAATGCGGCGCGACCAGTCGATCCGGCTGCGCCGCTTGATCAGTGCGCGCCATGCCGGCGGCGCCTCATCGTGCGCGTGGCCGCTGCGCGTGAGCTGGCGCGAGGCGATCTCCTGCAGATCGTGCGCGACGAACAGCCCGCTGCGCTCCTTGGCGACGAGATACCCCTCCGCCACGAGCTGCTGATAGACGATCAGCACGGTGTTGCGGCCCACGCCTACACGCTTGGCGAGCCCGCGCGACGAAGGCGCCTTCGCCCCCGGCTCGAGCACCCCTGCGGCGATCGCATGAATGAGATGCTCGCGGATCTGCTGCTGCAGCGGAACGCCGCTTTCGGGATCGATCGAGAATGTCGTGCCGTCGCGCATGGCTCTCTTGCGCCCCAATCTGGCTCCATAGTGCCGGTTGATCTGTGCCCATGCAAGGCGCGCCTTGTCGAGAACCCATGCGCGCCAGATCGACCGAAAGTGCGTTTTATATATTTGATTTTACGTTATCTTTTTGACTTTCCCGCACCCGGATTTCGCAACGGCGCTGGCGGCAGGCGGCCTTTCTCAGCCACAGGCCCGCACTGGCTCCATATGTCATACCAATCTGGCCCTACCTTATCCGACCTCCTCTGGCACGCTTTGCCTCAAGCGCGGGTCCGCGCGGGAGAGAAGCGCATTGACGACTTTGGCGATCGCGGCCCTGCAGCTTGAACTCGACCATGGCGACAATATCGACGCCATCGGCGAGGAGATCCGCGCAGCCAAGCGGCGCTTCCCGTGGATCGACATGATGTTGGTGGGCGAGTTGGCGGCCTTCGGCCCCAGCCTTGAAGCGGCCGACATCATGCCTGGCGGCGCCGAGCAGCGCTTCGCCGCCATCGCGCGCGAAACCGGCATCTGGCTCCTGCCCGGCTCGCTTTACGAAAAAGACGGCGCGCGCATCTTCAACACGACGCCGGTGATCAATCCCGATGGCGAGGTGATCGCCCGCTATCGCAAAATGTATCCGTTCCTGCCTTATGAGCGCGGCGTCGCGGCGGGAGCGCAAAGCGTGGTGTTCGATGTGCCGGGCGCGGGGCGGTTCGGCGTCTCCATTTGCTACGACATGTGGTTTCCCGAAACCACGCGCGCGCTCGCCTGGATGGGCGCGGACGTGATTTTGCACCCGGTCATGACCAACACGATCGATCGCGATGTCGAGCTTTCGATGGCGCGCTCAAGCGCGGCGACCAACCAATGCTACGTGTTCGACGTGAATGTCGCCGGGCGGCTTGGTTATGGGCGCTCGCTGATCGTCGGCCCCGGCGGCGAGGTGATCCACCAAGCCGGCGCTGATCGCGAGATCATCCCGGTCGTGGTCGATTTCGATTATGTGCGCCGCGTGCGCGAAGAAGGCTGGCATGGCCTTGGCCAAGTTCTGAAAAGTTTTCGCGATGCGGGACATGCGTTTCCGCAATACGCCCCGGATGCGGCGTCCGCCGCGTTCAAGCGGCTTGGGGCGCTGGAAAAGCCTGCGGGCGCGCGCGCCAACAACAATCCGGAAAATCTGAAAAAGCGGGGTGAATGACGGCGCTTCGCCGTTAGTCACATTCTAAATCGGGGAGAATAAACAGTGCGGAACGCGACCAACAAAATGCAGAAAAGCGCCCTGCTCGCGCAGGTTCTGCTGGGCGGCACCGCCCTCACCACCGCCTTTGTATCGCCGGCGCTGGCCCAATCGGGCGCCAGCGTCAGCGAAGAACTGGTCGTGACCGCCACCCGGCGCGCCGAGGACATCCTCGATGTGCCCTACAACATCTCCGCCGTGACCGGCGCGGACATCGAGGAAGCGCGCATGCGCGATTCCGTTGAGCTGCTTCGCTCCATCCCCGGCGTCAGCGTGGTCGATCGCGGCGAGCGCAACGCGGCCGTGGTCAACGGCATTCGCATCCGCGGTCTCAATGTCGATAGCGCCGCGCTCGGCGATTATGCGGTGTCGGCCGTTTCAACCGTTTCGACCTACGTGAACGACACGCCCGTGTTCGCCAATTTCCTGCTGACCGATCTTGCGCAGGTCGAAGTGCTGCGCGGGCCGCAAGGCACGCTCTATGGTTCGGGCGCGCTGGGCGGCACGGTGCGCTACATCATGAACGCGCCGGCATTGGGCGAATTTGGCGGGCACGGCCAAGTCTCGCTTTCGCAGGTCGAGAACTCGGAAGACATTGGCTGGAACGGCGATCTCACGGTCAACCTGCCGCTCGGCGATCGCGCCGCCATCCGCGCCACGCTCGCGCGCGCCGATTATCCGGGCGTCACCGATTATGTGAGCGTCTATGAATTGGACGGCGCGGGCAATCCGGTCGCGCCGAACGGCATTCTCGATCCTGCGGCGAGCTATCGCTCGGTCGAGGACGCCGACACGGTGGAAACCTGGTTCGGGCGCGTCAGCCTCCGCGTCGAGCCCACGGACAATCTCGACCTCACGATCAATTATTTCCACCAGAACGACGAAATCGGCGGGCGGCGCGGGCAGACGCGCGGCTTCGACGGCTTCGGCAATGCCTACGGCGACAATGAGAGCGGGTCGATCCAGCTTGAGCCGTCCGAGCGTGAACTCAACATGGTGTCCCTGGAGGCGAACCTTGATCTCGGCTTCGCCACGCTGACCTCCAGCACCTCGTATTACGAGCATTCGGGCTCAAGCGTCAGCGAGAACACCGGCTTCTACGCGCAGGCGGGCTTCCTCAGCTTCTACTACAATTACCCGCGCCCGATGGCCTCGGCGGTGCGGAGCTTCGCGGACGAATCCTTCGTTCAGGAATTGCGCCTCGTCAGCAATGACGGCGGCATGTTCGATTATGTCGTGGGCCTCTATTACCAAGATCAAAACCGGGTCGCCACGCAGGACAGTTATCTGCGCGGCTTCAAGCAATGGTGGGACGTGCTCTGGGCCGGCGTCCCGGCCGTGCAGGCCGCCGTGAGCGGGGATCGCGATTTCGCCTATGTGCGCGACGAGGATTTCACCGACCAGGCGCTGTTCGGCGAACTGACCTGGCACGTGACGGATCGGCTCGACATCACCGGGGGCGTGCGCGCTTTCTGGAATGAAGCCGAGAACGTCACCTTCATGGATTTGCCGCTCTTTACCGGCGTGTTCACGCCGGCGACCGCGATCTTCAGCTCCGACGACAGCGGCGTCCTGTGGAAACTGAACGCCGCTTTCGAATTCGGCGACGATGACCTGCTCTACGCCACCTGGTCGCAAGGCTATCGCCGCGGCGGCACCAACGCCGTGCCGACAAGCGGGGCGTTCGCGGAGAGCCCGCTCTGGCAGGTCTATGATGCGGACCGCGTGGACAATTACGAGATCGGCGTCAAAGGCCGCGTGAGCGGCCTGCGCTATGACGCCAGCGTCTTTTATGTCGACTGGCAGGACGCCCAGCTGAACACGGCCACGCCCAATTGGGGCTTCTTCGCCGTGCAGAACGCCGGCAGCGCCCACTCCGCCGGCGTGGAGCTTCAGCTCTCGGGCATGATCACCGAAACGTTCGGGTTCCAGCTCGGCTACACTTATCTCAACGCCGAATTGGACGAGGATTTCTATTCTCCGCTGGGCGGGCTGATCGATGTGGAAGGCAATGCGCTTCCGGGCGCGCCCGAGCACATGGTCAACGGCGCCCTCACCTACACGCGCCCGTTCGGCAATCTGCTGTTCAACGCGCGGCTCGACGGCTTCTACCAATCGGAGACGCGCAACGCGATCAGCCTGTCGCCGACATTCGATGTCGATCTCGATGGGTTCGCCATTTTCAACGCGATCACGACGCTCTCGACCGATCGCTGGGATTTCTCGATCTGGGTGAAGAACATCGCTGACGAAGAAGGCGTGACGGGCGTTTATACCGAGGCGTATATGGGTACTGCGCCGCTGGAAGGGTATTTCGGCAATGGCTCGAAAGACCTCATCTCGCTTCCCCGGACGTTCGGGGCCACCATCGGCTTCCGCTTCTGAGCCCATGGCCGCCGTCGCATCACCTACGTTTGACGCGACGGCGGCCATTCGCCAGGCCGACAACGCCCTACGCCTCGGGCGGCTCGCCGCGGCCGACGCCGAGATCGAGGCGTTGGCGCGCCATGCGCCTGATCGCGTTGAAACCTGGCTGTTGTGCGCGCGCTTGCGCCAGCGGGAGGGTGATTTCTTCGCCATGCTGGACGCGGCGCGGCGCGCCACATCGCTTGCCCCGCACGATTCAACCGCCGCCATCATCTGCATCGAGGCCGAGATCATGGCCGGCGACACCGCGGCGGCGCGCCAAAGCCTTACCGCGCTGGAACAGCGGGGCGCGGGCGATCCCGCGCTGCTGCGCCGCATCGCGGAAATCCATACCCATCTTGGCGCCCACGCGGAGGCCGATCGTTGCGCACAAGCGGCCCTCGCCCTGCGCGCCGATGCGGATGGGCGCTTCCAGGCCGCCTCCTGCGCGCTGGCGATGGGGCGGCTCGATGAAGCAGAGACGCTGCTCGATCGCGTCATCGCCGAACGGCCGGACGATTTCGACGCCCATTACAACCGCGCCACGCTGCGCCGGCAAACGCGCGCGCGCAATCACGTCGCCGAACTCAGCTCAGCCGCGCAGCGCCTGGGCAAGCGCGCGCCGCCGGCGTTGCATTATGCGCTCGGCAAGGAGCTGGAAGACCTTGGCGAAAGCGAACGCGCCTTTGATCACATCGCCCTCGGCGCCGCCGCGCGCCGCAAAGCGCTGGCTTATGACGTTCAAGGCGATGTTGACGCCATGGCCGCGATCAAAGCGGCGTTCGGCGCAGATTTCTTCGCCAAGCGCAGCGCCGGCTATGAGGAAGAGGCGCCGATTTTCGTGGTCGGCCTGCCGCGCAGCGGCACCACGTTGGTCGATCGCATCTTAAGCCGCCATCCCAAGGTCGAAAGCCGCGGCGAACTCAACGACCTTGCGCTCGCGGTGATGCGCGCGGCCGGCAGAAGCGCCGACAAGCGCGATCGCATCCAGCGCGCCGCTGACGCCGATATGGCCGCGCTCGGCGCCGGCTATTGCCGCTCGGTGCGCGGCGCGGGCGCGCACGGGGCGATCTTCCTCGATAAAACCCCGCTCAATTTCCTTTATCTCGGGCTGATCGCGCGCGCGCTGCCGCAGGCGAAAATCGTGCACCTGACGCGCCATCCGATGGCCAGCGGCTACGCGATGCTGAAGACGCTGTTCCGGATGGGCTATCCGTTTTCTTACGATCTTAGCGATCTGGGCCGCTATCAGGGCGCATACCTTGATCTCATGCAGCATTGGCGCGCCATGCTCGGCCCGCGCATTCTGGATGTGCGTTACGAAGATCTGATCGATCATCAAGAGCGCGAGACGCGCCGCCTGCTGGCCCATTGCGGCCTCGATTGGCACGCTGAATGCTTGGCCTTCAACGAAGCGCCCTCGCCTTCGGCCACCGCCAGCGCCGCGCAAGTGCGCCGCCCGCTCTACCGGGACTCCCTCGAACAATGGCGCGGCCTCGCCCATCGCCTGGCGCCGCTCGCCGCCGCGCTCAAGGCCCGCGGCGTCACGGTGGAATGAGCATGCGCGCGGCTTTTATCGCCCTTGGCCTCTGCATGGCCTTCACGCTTGCGCCCGCGGCGCTGGCGGCGCCGATCTTCGTCGAAGATTTCGAGGATGGCCAAGCCGATGGCTGGGCGCCCTCCGGCGGCGAAGCGCGGCTGACCCAATATGCCGGCAACACCGCCTTGCGGCTCAGCGGGCGCACGGCTGTGGTCGCGCGGGCCGATGCGCGCGGCTTCACCGATGTCGTCATCAGCGCGGCGATGGCGGGCGCCAACCTTGAAGGCGGGGCGTTTTGCCTTGTCGAAGTCTCCGCCGATGGCGGACGCGTTTGGACAGAAGTGCTGCGCGTCCGCGATGGGCAGGATGATTCCGTAACGCTCCACTCAGGCGTGGTGCGCGAGGCGCGGTTCGACAATGGGGAGTTGCTGATCGGCGCGCGCGCGGCGGGCGACGGCGCGCAATGCTGGCTCGACAATGTGCGCGTGGCGGGAACGCCCGTCCTAGCGCCGGGACCGCGCACGGCGCTTTCGCAAAGCTTCCTAAACGGAGAGGCGCCACTAGCCGCGCTGGCGCCGATGCACGCTTTTGCGCCCAGCGCTGGCGCGCTGGCGCCCTCGCGCAGCTTCAACGGCGAACTTGCGTTCCAGGCGGAAATGACGGGCTTTCGCGCGCACCGCGATGTGCTCGGCTATGAAAACGATCCGGCGCTGCGCGTGCGCACGCTGCCGCGCTTTGCGGTTTCGCTGGTGCAGAACGGAGATCGTCTTGTCCCCGCGCAGCGCGGGCCGATCCCGAGCGGGCATCCTTCCTGGGAATTTTCCGTCGAGCCGGGGCTGGTTTGGAACGAACCCGGCGATGAAGGCTTAACGCGCGCGGCGCTGCCCTTCGCGCTGATCGAAACCAACGCCAATTGCACGCACAACGGCGTGCTGACCTTCCTTTTCGGCGACGACGGCGCGGTGTCGCGCGTCGCCTGGCAGATCGCTTCGGAAACCTGCGCATATTTTCAGTTCGATGCATGGGGCGTCAGTGCGGCGAACATGCGCCCGGGCGTGGAGGGCGCCGAAGCCATTGCGGCCGCTGATGCGCGCGAGCTTGCCGCGCGCATGCCGACGCGCCCGATCGCCGCGTTGGCCGAGGATTATCCGGGCATCGATCTCGCCGCCTTCGGCTCGCCCGCCGATATCGATCCGCGCGCGCTCACCACGTTCGGCGTTGTGGCGGGCGGGGTGCATTATCTCGGCGGCTGCGATACGCGCGCGGGGCCTTATCCGTTCTGCGATGCATTGCTTGCGCCCTCGTATTCGCTGGCGAAATCCCTGGTCGGCGGCTTGGGGCTGATGCGGCTTGAACTGCTCCATCCTGGCGCGATGGACTCATTCGTCTCCGATCACGCGCCCCAATGCGGCGCCTGGCGCGGGGTGACGTTCGCGCATGCGCTCGATATGGCCACCGGCCGCTATCGCTCCAGCGCCGATCAGGCCGATGAAAACGCGCTGTTCGAGAGCCGCTTCTTCGCGGCGACCACGCACCGGGAAAAAATCGACATCGCCTGCGGCCTTTATCCGCGCCGCGAAGCGCCGGGCCGGCGCTGGGTTTATCACACGCCGGATACCTATGTGCTGGGCGCGGCGATGGCTGATTTCTGGCGCGACGCGCACGGGGCGGAGGCGGATTTTTTTGACGACGTGCTCGCAAGCGGCGTCTATGCGCCGCTCCAGCTCAGCCAAGCCATCCGCGCGACACGCCGCACCGGCGACGAGGCGCGCCAGCCTTTCACCGGCTGGGGCCTCACGATGACGCGCGACGATTTCGCCAAGATCGGCGCCTATCTGCTCGCCCCGCGCCAGCCGCTGGTGGACGCCGCCGCGCTTGACGCGGCGATGCAGCGCAATCCTTCCGATCGCGGGCTCGAAGCCGGCGGCCCCAATCTGCGCTACAATAACGGCTTTTGGGCTTACAACGCGCAAAGCGCGCTCAATTGCGCCGAGCCTTTGTGGATTCCTTTCCTCTCCGGTTTTGGCGGCGTGCAAGTCGCGCTGCTGCCGAACGGGGTGGTCTATTATTATGTGAGCGATGGCGGCGCCTATTCCTGGGCGGGCGCTGCGCGCGCCGCCGCCGCCATGGCCCCGCTCTGCACGCGGACAAACCCATGACCACGACCGACGCTTCGCCCTTCCGCCTGCCGCGCGCCGCGCCCGATGGCCTGATCGCCAGCGTGCTGCTGGCGTTTCTTGCAACGGCCGGATTGTTTTACGTGAACATCATGTCCGCCATCGTCGCCGGCGTGGCCGATGGGCTTGGCGTCACGCAGCAGCAAGCGGGCTGGGTGGGTTCGGCCAATGTGTACGGCGCGGCGCTCGGGGCGCTCGCCGCGGTGTTTATCGTGCGCCGCGCGCCGTGGCGGCCGTTTGCGGTCGTTTCGCTTTTGGCGCTCATTTCCATCGACATCGCCTCGGCGTTCATTACCTCCATCAATCTTCTCACCGGCGTGCGCTTCGTGCATGGTCTGATCGGCGGCATGCTGGTGGGGGTGGCGTTTGGCGTGGTTTCGCGCACGCGATCGCCTGACCGCGTTTTTGGCGTGCTGCTTTTCGTGCAATTCGGTTTGGGCGGGCTCGGCGTGATGCTGCTGCCGCCATTGGCGCCGCTTTACGGCACGCAGGCGCTGTTTTACGCGCTGGCGGCGTTCAGCCTCGTTACGCTGTGCATGACGCCGTTTCTCGACGATTACCCGCCCGGGCGCATTGTGCAAGCAACACAGGCCGACGCCCGCATCAAGTGGACGCCGCTGATCGCCACTTTGCTTGCGGTGTTTCTGTTTCAAGCCGGCAACATGGCGCTCGGCGCCTACATCATCAGCCTTGGCCGCAGCTTTGGGCTTGAAACCGTTTTCATCAGCAACGTGCTCGGCTGGGCGACATGGATCGGCATCACCGGCTGTTTGCTGGTGATCGTGCTTGGCGTGCGCTATGGGCGCTGGAAGCTGATGGCGGTCGCGATGGCGCTCACGCTTGCTGGCACGATGGCGTTTCACTTGAGCGCCAACCCGGCAATATTCTTCGCCGCCAATGTCGGCACGGCGATCACCTGGTCGTTCGTGATTTCCTATCTGCTCGGCATGAGCGCCGAATTCGATCGCACCGGGCGCACCGCGGCGATGGCGGGCTTCGCCTCCAAAATGGGCCTGGCTTCCGGCCCGTTCATCGGCGGCTGGCTGATCGCGGGCGATTCCTACGCAACGCTGATCACCGCCGCCGCAGGCGTGCTCGCGCTCAGCACCATCGCCATGCTCGGCCCCGCCGCTTTGCTGGACCGCGCCCGCACCACCTCCACTCTGGAAAAGGCTCCCACACCATGACGACGAACGCAGACCTGCTCACGCGCCGCACCGCCGCCGCACCGCGCGGGGTCGCCACCGCGACGCCGATCATGGCCGAGCGCGCGCAGAACGCGCGCATCTGGGATGTTGAAGGGCGCGAGTTCATCGATTTCGCCGGCGGCATCGCCGTGCTCAACACCGGCCACCGCCATCCGCACGTGATGGCCGCCGTGCAAGCCCAGCTTGAGCGCTTCACCCACACAGCGTTCCAGGTCATCGCGTATGAGCCTTACATCGCGCTGACGGAGAAACTGAACGCGGTCGCCCCGATCGAGGGGCCGGCCAAAACGATCCTTTTCACCACCGGCGCCGAAGCGGTCGAAAACGCCGTGAAGATCGCGCGCGCCGCCACTGGGCGCAGCGGCGTCATCTCCTTCAGCGGCGGCTTTCACGGCCGCACCGCGCTGACCATGGGGCTCACCGGCAAGGTGGCGCCCTACAAGCATCAGTTCGGGCCTTCGCCGGCCGATCTCTTCCACGTTCCCTTCCCGATCGCGCGCTACGGCGTTGATGTGGAGACAAGCCTTCTTGTGCTCAACCACGTCCTGCGCGCCGATATCGGCGCCGACCGCGTGGCGGCGATCATCCTTGAGCCGGTGCAGGGCGAAGGCGGCTTCCATCAGGCGCCGCCGCAATTGATGCGCGCGCTGCGCGCCCTGTGCGACACGCACGGCATCATGCTGATCGCCGATGAGGTGCAAACGGGCTTTGCCCGCACGGGCAAGATGTTCGCGATGGAGCATTACGATGTGCGCCCCGATCTCATCACCATGGCCAAATCGCTGGCGGGCGGCTTCCCGCTTTCAGCCGTGACCGGGCGCGCCGCGCTGATGGATAAGGTCGAGCCTGGCGGGCTTGGCGGCACTTATGGCGGCTCGCCCGTCGGCTGCGCGGCGGCGCTCGCGGTGCTGGATGTGATCGAGCAGGAAGGCTTGAACGCGCGCGCGGAAGCGCTTGGGAAAAAAGCGAAAGCCCGCCTCAACGAGCTGCGCACGCGCAACGACATCGCGCCGATCGACGATGTGCGCGGCGTGGGTTCCATGGTGGCGTTCGATCTCGTAACTGAGCGCGGCGCATCCACGCCCGACGGCGCCGGCGCCAAACGCGTGACCGCGCGCGCGCTGGAAAGCGGGCTTATCCTGCTGTCCTGCGGCGTCTCGGGCGAGACTATTCGCTTGCTTTACCCGCTCACCATCGAAGACGATCTGTTCGATGCGGGCCTCGCCCGCCTCGAAGACGCGCTCAAAATCTAGGATCGCCCTATGACATCGCCTTCCGACAGCCGCGCTGAACGCGATCGGCTTGCGCTCGCCCGCGCCGATCTGCTGCGCGAACAAGCCTACATCAACGGACGCTGGATCGATGGCGCGCACCGCATCACCGTGCATAACCCGGCGACCGGGCGCCCGCTGGGCGCGGTCGCCGATCTCGGCGCGGCCGAGACCGAGCAGGCTGTCAGCGCCGCCTGGGGCGCCGGCCCCGCCTGGCGCGCGCACGCCGCCAAGGAGCGTGCGGCGATTTTGCGCCGCTGGTGCGCGCTGATGCACGCCCATCAGGAAGATCTCGCGCGCCTGATGACGGCCGAGCAAGGCAAGCCTTTGGCCGAAGCGCGCGGCGAGATCGCGTACGCGGCCGCGTTCCTCGAATGGTTCGCCGAAGAGGCCAAGCGCAGCTATGGCGACCTTATCCCCGGCCACACGCGCAACACGCGCCTCTGGGTCGATCGGCGCGCGGTCGGCGTTGTGGCGGCCGTCACGCCGTGGAATTTCCCCGCGGCGATGATCACGCGCAAGGTCGCGCCCGCGCTGGCGGCGGGCTGCACGATCGTGCTGAAGCCATCGGAGCTCACCCCGTTCAGCGCGCTGGCGCTGGCGCTGCTGGGCGAGGAAGCCGGCCTGCCGGCGGGCGTGTTCAATATCGTCACCGGCGCGCCCGCGCCGATCGGGGATGTTCTGGTCAGCGATGCGCGTATCGCCAAATTCACCTTCACCGGCTCAACCCCTGTCGGCAAGGCGCTGGCGGGGCGCTGTATGGAAACGGTCAAGCGCGTCTCCTTGGAGCTGGGCGGCAACGCCCCCTTCATCGTCTGCGCCGACGCCGATCTCGATCGCGCCGCCGCCGGCGCGCTCGCGTCCAAATTCCGCAACACGGGGCAGACCTGCGTGTGCGCCAACCGCTTCCTCGTGCACGCGGATATTTATGATGCGTTTGTTGAGCGGCTCGCCGCGCGCGTAAAAGACCTCCGCGCCGGCGACGGGCTCGCTGGCGAAACTAGCCAAGGCCCGCTCATCAACGCGCCTGCGCTCGCCAAGGTGAAGGCGCACGTCGCTGACGCGCTTGAGGGCGGCGCGCGCCTGGTCACGGGCGGCGCGGCGCACGATGCGGGCGCAACCTTTTATCAGCCGACCATCCTCGCCGACGTCGCGCCCGACGCGCTGCTGTGCCGGGAGGAAACCTTCGGCCCGGTCGCCGGGCTCGTGCGTTTCCGCGATGATGCGGAAGCCATCGCGCTCGCGAACAATTCGCGCGCCGGCCTCGCCTCTTATCTCTACACGTCCGACTTTGACCGCGCGCACCAGCTGAGCGAAGCGCTTGAATTCGGCATGGTGGGCCTCAACACCGGGCTGATCTCCACCGAGGTGGTCCCGTTCGGCGGTTGCAAGGAATCGGGCATCGGCCGCGAAGGCTCGAAATACGGACTGGCGGAATTTCAGGAGCTTAAAACGGTCTGCGCCGAACTTGGCCGATCGAGTATGCCTCGCGCCTAAGCCTCGGCGCCGCGATGACGGCGATCCCATCGGGGGCATGGCGTTCGTATGGCTGAAAATCGGCTAGGCTTGTCGGAATCGGCGAGGCCGGCGCGTCCTTAGGCGAGACAGCCCAAGGAGACGCCTGATGACGTTGAAGCTCTACGAATTCGAAGTGACGCGCTCCTCGCGCGTGCGCTGGACGCTGCTTGAACTGGGCCTGCCGTTCGAGAGCCATGCGGGCCCCGAAATGTTCCATCATCCCGATGTCGCGGCGATCCATCCGCTCGGCAAGCTGCCCGCTTTCCGCGATGCGGGGCGGCCGCTGTTTGAGAGCGCGGCGATCTGCACCTGGCTGGCCGACAGCCATCCTGAAGCGGGGCTGATTGCGCCCTCCGGCCAATGGGCGCGGGCGCTGCACGATCAATGGACCTGCTTTGCGCTGACGGAGATCGAGGCGTTCCTTTGGCACACCGCGCGCAATCTGTTCATCCTGCCGGAAGGCGAGCGGGCGCCTGCGGTATATCCGCAGAATGAAGCGGCGGCGAAAACCGGCCTCGCGGTGATCGACAAGGAAATGCGCGGCAAAGAATGGCTGATCGACAATCGCTTCTCGGTCACCGACATTATCGTCGGCTATGCTTTGTGCTGGGCGCACATCCTGGGCTTCACGAAAGATATGGCGCACGCCAGCGCGTACGCCGATCGTCTGCTGGCCCGCCCGCTCTGCCCGTACGCCGCGATGGCGCAAATTGCGCAAAATCAGAACTAAACTAGCCGGGGAGGCTCTTTATGAAAGCGACACCGATGGTTTGGACCGGCCGCGTGCTGAGCGGGCTGTTTGCGCTGTTCATCCTGGGCGCCTCCGCCGCGCCGAAGCTGCTGGGCATGCCGATCGCGGAAGAAACCATGGCGCAACTGGGCTGGCCGCCTGGGCATGCATTCTGGATCGGGTGCCTGGAGGCCGCGCTGGTGGCGCTTTACCTGATCCCGCAAACCCGCGTGCTCGGCGCCGTGCTGTTCATGGGGCTGCTGGGCGGGGCGATGGCCACGCAGGTGCGGGCCGACATGCCGCTCTTCAGCCACATCCTCTTCAGCATCTATTTGGGGCTCTTCATGTGGGGCGGCCTCTGGCTGCGCGATGAAAAGCTGCGCGCGCTGTTTCCCTGGCGGCGCTGAGAACGCCAAGGCTTCGGCGGGCATCCTACACTCCGCTGCGCGTAGCGTAGGATGGTGCGCTCGAGAGGACTCGAACCTCCACGATGTTACTCGCTACCACCTCAAGG
>DAOMPU010000018.1:0-17970 GCA_035444925.1 Terricaulis sp.
GGTTTGTCGTGGGAAGCGGCGTTCGCCGCCGTGACGCGCGGTCCGGCCGAAATCTTCGGCGTGGGCGATCGTCTGGGCCGGCTGCAAAGCGGCTATCTGGCGGATGTGGTGATCTGGGACGGCGACCCGCTCCAGGTGCAAAGCGCGCCCGTGGCGGTGTTCATCGAAGGCGCCGAGCAGCCGCTCGTCTCCCGCCAGACCCGCCTGCGAGATCGCTACCACCCCTCGCGCCGGGCTGCGGCCACGCGATAGCAGCTTTGCGGGGGCGGGGCTTATCCACCGGCTTGCTTAGCCGGCGGCGCCCGCTTATATCCGCGCCTCACCACGCACGCGGGAGCGGCGGGGCGGTCTGAAAGCGGCCGTTTCCTCCATCCGGTCCTTAGGTAAGTATTCCTAGGGTTCTCTCCCGCGGCGGCAAACCGGAAAAGGAACGACCTCATGGCGCTGCCTGAATTCAGCATGCGTCAGCTCTTGGAAGCTGGCGCGCATTTTGGACACCAGACCCACCGCTGGAACCCGAAGATGGATCGCTACATCTTCGGCGAGAAGTCCAACATCCACATTCTCGACCTGTCGCAGACCGTCCCGCTGCTGCACGCCGCGCTCGTGAAAGTGCGCGAAGTGGCCGCCAACGGGGGCCGCGTGCTGTTCGTCGGCACCAAGCGCCAGGCGGCTGATCACATCAAAGCCGCCGCGCAGCGTTCGGCGCAGTATTTCATCAACCAGCGCTGGCTGGGCGGCACGCTGACCAATTGGCAGACCGTGTCGAAGTCGATCGCACGCCTGCGCGAGCTCGACAACATCGCCAATGGCGGCGCTGTCGGCCTGACCAAGAAGGAAGTGCTGAACCTGACGCGCGAGCGCGACAAGCTCGATCGTTCGCTGGGCGGCATCGCCTCGATGGGCGGCATTCCCGACCTCATGTTCGTGATCGACACCAACAAGGAAGCGATCGCCATTCAGGAAGCCAAGAAGCTGGGCATCCCGGTGGTCGCGATCATCGACAGCAATTGCGATCCGGACGAAGTCACCTACCCGATCCCGGGCAATGACGACGCAGCGCGCGCGATCCAGCTTTATTGCGATCTGATCGCCGACGCCGTGCTCGACGGCCTCACCGAAGGCCAGGTGCGCGGCGGCGTGGACATCGGCGCCTCGTCGCGCCCGCCGGTCGAACCGGCCGTGGCGGCGGCGCCGGTTGAGCGAGAGCGCACGCCGGTGGAAAGCCCGATCGATGGCCCCACCGGCGCGAATTACTAAACGCGCGCTTGAGCTGTTCTCGAGCGCGTTCGCAACGAACCGCTTGAAGATTTAGGAGTGAGAAGATGGCGGAAATTACCGCTGCGCTGGTGAAAGAACTGCGCGAGCGCACTGGCGTCGGCATGATGGATTGCAAAAAGGCGCTGGCCGAAACCAATGGCGACATCGAAGCCGCGGTGGATTGGCTGCGCGCCAAGGGCTTGTCGAAAGCCGCGAAGAAGGCCGATCGCGCCGCCGCCGAAGGCGTCGTCGCGGCCGCGGTGTCGGGCGTCGCCGGCGCGCTGGTTGAGCTCAATTCGGAGACCGACTTCGTCGCCCGCAACGCCGACTTCCAGAAGGCGGCGGCGAGCTACGCAAAGCTGGCGCTGACGGCGGCCGATCACGCCGCGCTGCTGGCTTCCAAGACGGCGGCCGGCACCGTGCAGGATGAAGTCACTCAGCTGATCGCCACGATCGGCGAGAACATCACGCTGCGCCGTTCGGCCAAGCTTGAAGTCGCCAATGGCGTCATCGCCGCGTACGTCCACAACGCCATCACCGAGGGGGTTGGCCGTATCGGCGTGCTGGTGGCGATCGAATCCACCGGCGACAAAGCGGCGCTGGAAAAGTTCGGCAAGGGCGTGGCGATGCACATCGCCGCCTCCAACCCGCTGGCGCTGACCGAAAAGGACATCCCCGCCGATCGCGTGGAGCGTGAAAAGGCGGTGCTGAAGGATCAGGTGAAGGAAGATCCCAAGGCGCAGGGCAAGCCTGAGCAGGTGATCGAAAAGATGCTCGAAGGGCGCTTGCGCAAATTCTTCGAGGAATCCGTCCTGCTGAAGCAGGCCTTCGTGATGAACCCGGAACAAACCGTCGAAGCTGCTGCGGCGGAAGCCGCCAAGGCGGCCGGCGCGCCGGTTACGGTCAAGGCGTTCGTCCGCTTCGGCGTGGGCGAGGGCGTTGAGAAGAAGGCCGATGATTTCGCCGCCGAAGTGGCGGCGATGTCCGGTAAGAACTAACGCAAAAAATCCGCCGCCGTTTGGCTTTGCGCCAACGGCGGCGGTGGCGTTATGGTGGGTCTTCAAATCTGGATGCCTCAATGAGCGTCGCCCAAACCATGACCGACCCAGCCTCCGCGCGCGGCTATAAGCGCGTGCTCCTTAAAATCTCCGGCGAAGCGCTGATGGGCGATGGCCAATTCGGCATCGACACCAATGTGTGCGAGCGGATCGCGCAGGAAGTGCTCGACGCGGTGAAGAACGGCGCCGAGATTTGCCTCGTCATCGGCGGCGGGAACATTTTTCGCGGCGTGCAGGGCGCGGCCAAAGGCATGGAGCGCGCGAGCGCCGATTATATGGGCATGCTGGCGACGGTGATGAACGCGCTGGCGATGCAGAACGCGATCGAAGGGCTCGGCGGCGAGGCGCGCGTGCTTTCGGCCATCCCCATGACGACCGTGTGCGAGCCCTACATTCGCCGCCGCGCGCTGCGCCACATGGAAAAGGGGCGCATCGTCATTTTCGCCGCCGGCACCGGCAATCCGTTTTTCACCACCGACACCGCAGCGGCGCTACGCGCGGCCGAGATGGGCTGCGATGCGCTGCTGAAGGGCACGCAGGTCGATGGCGTTTACACCGCCGATCCGAAGCAGGATCAAACCGCCACGCGCTATGATCGGCTCAGCTATCACGAAGTGCTGGCGCGTGATCTTAAAGTGATGGATGCCTCCGCCGTCACCTTGATGCGCGACAATGCGATTCCGATCGTCGTGTTCTCGATTCACAAACGCGGCGGCCTGGCGGATGTGCTCGCCGGGCGCGGCGTGTGCACCACCATCACAGACTAGGACAACGCTCATGGCGACCCAGCCTTTCAAGCTCGATGATTATAAAAAACGCATGGACGGCGCGCTGACGGCGCTGCAGCACGAGTTCTCGGGCCTGCGCACCGGGCGCGCCTCTTCGGCGCTGCTCGATCCGATCACGGTGGAGGCGTATGGCGCCACCACGCCGCTCAATCAGGTGGCGAACGTCTCCGTGCCGGAGCCGCGCATGATCACAGTGACCGTGTGGGACAAATCCACGGTTGGCGCTGTCGATAAGGCGATCCGCTCATCGAATCTCGGTCTCAATCCGATCATCGATGGGCAGACGCTGCGCATCCCAATCCCGCCGCTGACCGGCGAACGGCGTACAGAACTCGCGAAGGTCGCGGGCAAGTACGCCGAAACCGCGCGCGTGGCCGTGCGCAATGTGCGCCGCGATGCGATGGATCATCTGAAGAAAGCTGAGAAGGATCACCTGATCAGCCAGGATGAACACAAGCGCCACGGCGAGGAAGTGCAGAAGGCGACCGACGATCACATTAAGAAGATCGACGAGGCGTTGCGCCACAAGGAAGAAGAGATCACGCAGGTTTGAGGCCCGCCCGTGGCCAATATCGCCGCCCCCCAAACGCCGCCGCGCCACGTCGCCATCATCATGGACGGCAATGGCCGCTGGGCGAAGCTGCGCAACCGGCCACGTACGTTCGGGCACGGCGAAGGGGTGGAGGCGCTGCGGCGCACCGTTGAAGCCGCAGGCGAACTTGGCGTGCGCTATCTCACCGTATTTGGCTTCTCGACCGAGAATTGGCGCCGCCCCGCCGAAGAAGTGAACGCGCTTTTTGACCTGCTGCGGCTTTACGTGGCGCGCGATCTCGATCGGCTGATCAAGGAGGGCGTGCGGGTGCGCGTGATCGGCGAACGCGCGGGCTTGCAAAACGATATCGCCGAGATCATCGCGCGCGCCGAGGGGCGCACGCGGGAGAACGATAAGCTCGTTCTCACCATCGCCTTCAATTATGGCGGTCAAGACGAAATCGCGCGCGCCGCACGCCGCGCGGCGGCGGATGTGGCCGCCGGCAAGCTGAAGCCCGAAGAGATCGATGTCGCGCGGTTCGAAACCTATCTTGATAGTGCTGAACTGCCGTCGCCCGATCTGCTGGTGCGAACGTCCGGTGAAACGCGCCTCTCCAATTTCATGCTGTGGCAAGCAGCGTATTCGGAACTCGTTTTCCTCGATGTGCTCTGGCCCGATTTCGATCGCAGCGCGCTGGAGGCGGCTATCGCCCAATATCACAGCCGGGAACGGCGTTTCGGGGGAAGCGATCCTGCGCCAGCCTGAACCGGACGCCGCGAACACCGCGCGCCGCGATTGGTCCGATCTCGGCGCCCGCATCGCGTCCGGTCTTGTTCTGGCGGCCGCCGGGGGCGCGGCGGCATGGTTCGGCGGCCCGTGGCTCGCGGGCGCGTGCGGGGCCGCCGTCGTGGTGATGAGCTACGAATGGGCGCGCATGAGCGAACCCGAGGCGACCATGCCCGCCTTCCTGCTCGCGTTGATTGGCTCTCTCGGTGCGGTGATGTTCGCCAGTTGGGGCTATCTGGCGTTCGGCGTCGCCTGGATGGCGGCGGCGGCGCTGATCTCCACCACACGGCGGCGCAGCTTGGCTGCTGTGCTCGAAACCGCGGGCGGGGCGCTCTATGTGGGCCTGCCTTGCGCGCTGTTTCTTTGGCTGCGCGATCGCGCGCCCGAGGGGCTCGAAACCATCCTCACGCTGTTTGCGTGCATCTGGGCGGCGGACATTTTCGCGTATTTTGGCGGAAAGCTGATCGGCGGGCCCCGCATCGCGCGCGGGCTTTCCCCGAACAAGACCTGGTCCGGCATTATCGCCGGCGTGCTGGCGGGGGCTGTCGCGGGCTATGCATGCGGCGCCGTGTTCGGCGCCGTAGGAGGCAAACAGGCGATATGGGTGGCGGTGGGCGCGCTCATCGCCTTCACTGGGCTGATGGGCGATCTATTTGAGTCTTTTCTGAAACGGCGGTTTGGCGTGAAAGACGCTTCGCGCATCATTCCCGGCCATGGCGGCGTGCTGGACCGGATCGACGGCCTGATGGCTGCGACCCTGCTGACGGGCGCGGTGCTTTCGGCTTGGCCGCGGCTCTCGGCTTGGCTGATCGGCGAGGGGCTATGAGCGCGCACGGCCGCAGCGTTTCGATTCTCGGGGTCACCGGCTCGGTGGGCCGCTCCACGGTGGCGGTAATCGAGGATTTGCGCGCCCAGGGCGCGGAGATCCCGGTTGAGGCCGTGACCGCCGGTGGCAATTTGGCCGAACTCGTGGACGCTTGCCGGAAGCTAAAGCCGAAATTTGCGGCGGTAGCCGATGATGCACAGCTGGAGCCGGCGCGCGCTGCTCTGGCGGGGCTCGGCGTCGAAGTGGGCGCGGGGCGGGCGGCGCTTGAAGAAGCAGGCGCGCGGCCGGCCGATTGGGTGATGTCCGCGATCGTGGGCGCGGCGGGGCTGAAGCCGACCATGGCGGCGGTCCGGCGCGGCGCGCTGGTGGCGCTGGCCAACAAGGAATGCCTGGTCTGCGCCGGCCCTCTCATGCTGGCGGCGGCGCGCGAGAGCGGGGCGAAGCTCCTCCCGGTCGATTCCGAGCACAACGCGATTTTCCAAGTGCTGAGCCATCCTGCCCGAATTGAGAAGCTTACGCTGACCGCCTCAGGCGGGCCGTTCCGCCAGTCGAGCCTCGAAGCCATGGCCCGCGCCACGCCAGCGGAAGCCTGCAAGCACCCCCGCTGGAACATGGGACGCAAGATTTCGGTGGATTCCGCCACCCTGATGAACAAGGGATTGGAGCTGATCGAGGCGTCTTATCTGTTTGAAATAGAAGAACAATTGATAGACATCATCATCCACCCTGAAAGCGTGGTGCATTCCTTCGCGCACTATGTTGACGGGTCCGTGCTGGCGCAGCTGGGCACGCCGGACATGCGCATTCCAATTGCCTACACGCTCTCCTGGCCCGACCGCGGCCGGGTCTCGACCGAGCGACTGGACCTCGCCGCGCTTGGACAGCTCACATTCGAGGCGCCGGACGCTTCCCGCTTCCGGGCCCTGAAGCTGTGCCGGGAGGCCCTGAAGCGGGGCGCTCTGGCCACCACAGCGCTGAACGCCGCCAACGAAGTGGCGGTGGCGGCCTTCCTGGCGGGGCGAATCCGCTTCCTTGAGATCGTCCGCGTGGTGGAAGAGGGGATGGCCGCGCTCGACGCCGAGGGCGCAGCTTTGAACGCAAAATCGCCTTCATCCTTCGATGAGGTGGCGGCGGTGGATGGGGCCGCGCGTGCTGCGGCGGCCCGGATTGCGGGAAGTCTGGCGGCGGCTTAAGGCTGACCGGCGCTCCTTATAATACAAGGCGCTCGGAGGAAGCGGGTCGAATGCCGGATATCCTGGGAAACATACTGCTCTACGCCGGCTCGTTCGTGCTGGTGCTGAGCGTTGTCGTGTTCGTCCATGAGTTCGGCCATTTCCAAGTCGCACGCTGGCGGGGCGTCGCCATCGACACCTTCTCCATCGGCTTCGGCAAAACCCTGCTCGGCTGGCGCGATAAGCAAGGCGTGCAGTGGAAGGTCGGCGCGCTGCCGCTCGGCGGCTACGTAAAGTTTGCTGACGATGCGGACGCAATGTCATCGGCGCCGCGCGAGAAGATCGACGATCCCGCAGCGCTCGCGGAGGCGCGCGCGCGCGGCCTGTTTCATGCGCAGCCGCTCATCACCCGCGCCATGGTGGTGGCTGCGGGGCCGCTGACCAATTTTGTTTTCTCCATTATCGCGTTCGGATTGATCGCGATGATTATGGGCCGCGACGCCACCGACATGACGCAGATTCCTGCGCGCATCGACATGGTGGCCGAAGGCAGCGCCGCCGCGGCCGCGGGCTTGCGCCGCGGCGATGTAATTCAGAGTGCGAACGGCCAGCCAATCAATTCATTCATTGATCTGCAGACCATCGTCGCGGCTTCTCCCGAACAGGCGCTGGTGCTGGGCGTCGAGCGCGAGGGGGCGCGTATCAATGTCGAAGCGACGCCGACGCGTAACGGCGATCGCGGCCTGCTCGGCGTTTCGCCGCTTGTGCTGCCGGAGGAGCGCGTCATCGAGCGCTTTGGGCCGCTGACGGCCCTTTCCGTCGGCGCCGCCAACACATGGAATATCGTGGCGCAGACCGGCGCTTATATCGGCGCGATCTTCGCGGGCCGCGAGTCGGGCGATCAGATCGCTGGGCCGCTCGGCATCATCAATGTTTCCGGCCAAGTGGCCTCCAGCGCCTTAAACGGCGGGGGCGGGGACGATGGCGGCATTGGGGGCCGGCTCGGTATTTTGGCACTTTCGCTCTTGTCGCTGGCGGCGGTGCTTTCCGTCGCGGTGGGGATCGTCAATCTGCTGCCGATCCCCATTCTGGATGGCGGCCATCTTTTGTTTTACGCCATTGAGGGGGTGCGCGGTGGGAAGCCGCTGCCGGCGATGGCGCAGGAATGGGCTTACCGGGCAGGCTTCGCCGTGATGGCGGGGCTGTTTTTGTTTGCAACATGGAACGATATCACGCGCCTCCTTCCGGGTGCGCAGTAACAGCGCCTCGTCCTTGTCTTTCCGGGCGGGATGGGGTCTTAAAAATTCACGGGCGCGGGGGAAGCGCCTGAACGCGTCGAGGGCTTGATGAAGCGGGTACTGCGAGATGTGGTGGCGGGCGCGGTCGGGTGCGTCGTCACCGTCGGCGCCGGGGCGAGCGTTCTGCTGGCGTCGGGCGGCGACGCCTATGCCCAGGAAGGGCAACAAGGCCAGGCGCCGGGCGCGCAAGCGGCCGAGCAGCAAGCGGGGGCGCCAATTCGGCGCATCGTCGTTGAGGGTAATCAGCGCATCGAGGCGGCGACGATCTCGTCTTACCTGCTGGTGCGCCCTGGCGATGTGTTCGATCCCGAGCGCGTCGATATGAGTTTGAAGACTCTGTTCGCCACCGGCCTCTTCGCCGACGTGCAGATCGAGCAGCGCGGCGGCGATCTTGTGGTCGCGGTGATCGAAAACCCGATCATCAACCGCGTGATCTTCGAAGGCCTGCGCACGCTTGATGAAGACGATCTGGAAAAAGAAGTGCAGGCGCGCCCGCGCTCTGTGTTCACGCCGGCGCGCGCGCAGGCCGATGTGCAGCGCATTATCGAAGTGTATCGCCGCGCCGGCCGCTTTGCCGCGCAGGTGACGCCGCAAGTGCGCGAACTCGATCAGAACCGCGTTGATCTGATTTTCGAAGTCGATGAAGGCCCCGTCACCGGCGTGCGCGACATCAACTTCATCGGCAACAGCGTCTATACCGACCGCACGTTGCGCGATGCGATCGTAACCACGCGTTCGTCCTGGTGGAATTTCTTCCAGAGCAACGACAATTACGATCCCGACCGTCTCGAGTACGATCGCGAGCAGCTGCGCCAATATTATAACAACCGCGGTTACGCCGATTTCCGGGTCGTTTCAGCCGTCGCCGAGCTCACGCCCGATCAGAGGGACTTTTTCATAACCTTCACGCTGGACGAAGGCGTGCGCTATGAATTTGGCGAAGTGAGCGTCGTCACCCAGCTTGATCGGCTGCCGCCGGAATTGTTGCGCGCGACCATCCCGATCCGCCAGGGCGATGTGTTCCGCGGTTCGCAAATCGAAGACGCGATCGACGCGATGACGTATGTGGCCGGCACCGTCGGTTACGCGAACGTCGAGATCGTGCCGCTGGTGGAGCGGGACCGGGAAAACCGCGTCGTCAACATCACGTTTGAGGTCAACGAAGGCTCGCGCGTTTACATCGAACGCATCGACATCGTGGGCAACACCCGCACGCTCGATCACGTCATTCGGCGCGAGATGCGCGTCAACGAAGGCGACGCCTTCAACCGCGTGCTGCTGGACCGTTCGCGTCAGCGCATTCAGGCGCTGGGTTTCTTCAGCAGCGTGACCGTTGAAGATACGAACGGGTCGCAACCCGATCGCGGCGTGGTGCAGGTGACGGTAGCTGAAGAATCCACCGGCGAACTCGCGTTCGCCGCCGGCTTCTCGTCCACTGAAAATCTGCTGTTCGATCTTTCGATCACGGAGCGCAATTTGCGCGGCCGGGGCCAATTCCTGCGGCTGCGCGGCTCGACCAGCTCTTATCGCCAACAGGTCGATCTGCGCTTCACCGAGCCGCGCTTTATGGGCCGCGAGGTTGCCGCGGGCTTTGATCTTTATTCGCTGCGCACCGACTTCCTGGATCAATCCTCGTTCGAGAACACCTCGACCGGCATGGGCCTGCGCGCGAGCTTCCCGGTGGCTGAGCGCACGAGCCTTGGGCTGACCTATTCGCTGATCCAGGACGAAACCGAGATCGCCGATCTCTACGTGGATCACGACTCGAACCCGCTGACGCCTGCGATCAATCAGTGCGATCCGTCCAACACGCAGCGCCCGCTGCTATGCGCGCAGGAAGGCGACTTCCTGACCTCGCTGGTCGGCTTCACAGTGAATTGGGATCAGCGCGACAATCTGCTGCGCGCCACGCGCGGCTTTGACTTGTCGTTCAGCCAGGACATCGCCGGCGTGGGCGGTGAAGTGAATTATCTGCGCACCGAGCTTGAGGGCGGCATTTATTACGGCCTGCCTTGGGCCGGCTGGCGCATCACGCTGCGCGGCAGCGCCGGCTACATCATGGGCTGGGGCGGCGACGACGTGCGCATCAACGATCGCTTCTTCAAGGGCGGCTCCTCGTTCCGCGGCTTTGACGTGGCCGGCATCGGCCCGCGTCAATTGCTGGTCGATGACGTGACCGGCGAGATCGTCCAGCGCGGCGATGCGATCGGGGGCAATGTCTATGCGATCGGCACGGTGCAGATGGACGTGCCGTTGCCGATCCCGGAATCCTATGGCGTCGGCGCCGCGCTGTTCGCCGAGTTCGGCACTCTTGGAACCGTGGATACGGCCAGCCGCCAAACTGTAGATCTCACTGGCCCCAACCGCCTGATCGTGGAAGACAATACCAGCCTGCGCTCCGCGGTAGGGGTATCCGTATTCTGGGATTCGCCGTTTGGGCCTGTTCAGTTCGACCTCTCGCAGCCGCTTGATTACGAAGAATATGACCGGCGCGAACAATTCCGGTTCTCAACCCGGACCCGTTTCTAAGGAGAGAACGCACACATGCGTGTTATGTCCAGCATCGCCGCAGCCGCGCTTATCGCGGCCGCGTTTATGGTTGCGCCCGAGGCGCAAGCGCAGCGCCGCAACAATCAAGGCGGCGGCGTCGTCGTCGTGAATTATCAGCGTATCGCCGCGGAATCGGCGATCGGGCGCGACATGACCTCGAAGCTGCAAGGCGTTGCAGCGCAGATTCAGCAAGAGGCGGCGGGCTTGCAGCCCGAGGGCCAGTCGATCGAGCAGGAGCGCCAGCGCCTCGCCACCGCCACGCGCAATATGACGCGTGAGCAGGTGCGCGCGCATGCCAGCCACGGCCCGGCGCTGCAGGCGCTGGAAACCCGTGTGCAGCAATTCCAGCAACGCCAAGCTTCGCTGCAGGGCGATCTGGAATGCACCCAAGCGCTAACGCTGCGCGAATTCGACGCCCAGGTGCGCCCCGTGATCCGCGCTGAAATGGACCGCCGCGGCGCCTCCACCGTGCTGGACGCCAGCAATGTGCTGATCTTCCAGCCGGATGGCGACATCACCAACACGGTGATCCAGGCGCTTGACCAGAACCAAGCGACGCGCGTGGCGAACGTCTCTCGTCGCCCGCTCTCGCAATGCCAGCAACAGCCGGCGGCGGCGCCCGCGCAATAACGCGCGGCATGTGCTAAGGCGGGTCCATGATTGATCCCCGCTTCTACGAGGCGCTCGGGCCGGTGACGGTCCGGGCGCTTGCGCCTTCTGCGGACATCGGCGGCGACGCCGAGCGGCAGCTGACAGGCCTAGCGCCCGCTGAGCGCGCAGGCCCAGGCGACCTTTGCTATTTCGAACCCAAGCGGGGCGCCGGCCCGTTGGAGGCGGCGCCTGGGGCCTGCGTGATTGCGCCAGCGCTCGCGCACCTGGCGCCCAAGGCAGGCGCGCTGATCTTTTCTGAGAAGCCACGCGCGGCGTTCGCGCGGCTTGCGCCTTTGCTTGTTCGGCCACGTTCCTTTGCCTTGGGCGCGGCCATCGCGCCCAGCGCGCGCCTGGAGGAGGGCGTACGCGTCGGGCCTGGCGCCGTCATCGGGGCGGACGCCGAAATTGGCGCAGGCGCCGAGATCGGCCCCAACGCGGTGATCGGGCCTGGCGTCACGATCGGGCGGCGCAGCAAAATCGGCGCGCGCGCCTCCATCGCGTTTTCGCTGATCGGCGATGACGTGATTATCCTTGCCGGCGCCGTGGTGGGCGAGCAGGGCTTCGGCGTCGCCGGCGGCGCGGCGGACCCGGTGGACGTGCCCCAATACGGGCGCGTGATCATCCAGGATCGGGTGACGCTCGGCGCCAATTCAACGGTGGACCGCGGCGTGTTCGAGGACACCGTGCTGGCCGAGGGCGCCAAGATCGACAATCTCTGCCACATCGCCCACAATTGCCGCATCGGCCGCGGCGTGATGATCGCCGCGTTTGGCGGCATTTCCGGCTCTTGCGATGTGGGCGACGGGGTCACCATGGGCGGGCGCGTCGGCACGGCGGACCATCTCACCATAGGAAAAGGGGCGACCCTTGCGGGCGGGGCCGGGGTGTTACAAGACGTGCCGGCAGGCGAGGTCTGGAGCGGCTATCCGGCCAAACCGCTGCGAAAATGGCTGCGAGAAACGGCCTGGTTGAGCCGCAAGGCGGGGGCGCGTGATGAAGGCAAGTGATCTGACTGAGCAACAGAACACGACCGATGACGTGATCGAGATCGGCGAAGTGCTGAAGCGCTTGCCGCATCGCTATCCGTTCCTGCTGGTCGATCGCGCGGTGGACTACATCCCGAACAAGTCGATCCGCGGCATCAAGAACGTGACGATCAACGAGCCATTCTTTCCGGGGCACTTCCCCGAGGCGCCGGTGATGCCGGGCGTCCTGCAAATTGAGGCGTTGGCGCAAGTCGGCGCGCTGCTGATGTCAAAGACGCTGGAAGCGGACATCACCAAGCACCTGATCCTTTTCATGTCGGTCGAGAACGCGCGTTTCAAACGCCCCGTGATGCCGGGCGATGTGATGGAGATGCCTGTTGAAGTGCTCTTCCAGCGCCGCAACATCTTCAAGTTCCGCGGGCGTGTCGAAGTGCGCGGGCAATTGGTCACCGATTGCGAGTTTGCAGCGATGAAGGCCGATCGGCCATGAGCGCAAAAGTTCACGCCACGGCCGTGGTGGATCCGAGCACCGAGCTGGGGCCGGATGTCGAAATCGGCCCGGGCTGCGTCATCGGCCCGCACGTAAAGCTTGGCGCGCGCACCCGGCTCATCGCCCACGTGTTCATCGAGAGCCACACAGAGCTCGGCGCGGACAACACCGTATTTCCGTTCGCGGGCCTGGGCGGCACGCCGCAAGACCTTTCCTACAAGGGCGAGCCCACGAAGCTGATCATCGGCGATCGCAACGTGATCCGCGAGCACGCCACGCTGGCGCGCGGCACTGTGCGCGGCCGCTCGGTGACCACGATCGGCGACGATTGCCTGATCATGGGCAATTGCCATGTCGCGCATGATTGCGACGTCGGCAACAACGTGATCATGGCGCAAACGGCCACGATCGGCGGGCACGTCAAAGTGGGCGATTTCGCCTTCCTCGGCGGCTTGTCGGGCGTGCACCAGCACGGGCGCGTCGGCCGCCACGCCTTCGTCGGCGCCTCGGCGCTGATGACGACGGATTTGATCCCCTTTGGCTCGGCCATCGGCAATCATGCGCATCTTGGCGGCCTCAATGTCGTGGGCCTCAAGCGGCGCGGCTTCACGCGCGAGCAGATACATGATCTGCGCGCGGCCTATCGTTTGCTGTTCGCGGAAGAGGGCACCTTCCAGGAGCGCCTGGTCGATTGCGCTGAGCTTTACGCCGGCAATCCGCACGTCATGGAAATCGTCGATTTCATTCGTGTGGACGCGGCGCGCCCGCTCTGCATGCCGCGGGACTGAACATGAGCGCGCGCAAGCTCGGCATCATTGCGGGCGGCGGCGAATTGCCCGTGCTGATGGCGGAGCATTGCGCCGCCAGCGGGCGCCCTTACTTCGTGGCGCGCATTTCGCCGTTTGCCGATCCTGCTTTGGAGGCGCATCCGGGCGTCACCATGGGTCTTGGCGCCATGGGCGCGCGGATGGAAGCGCTGCGCAATGCAGGCTGCGACGCCGTGGTCATCATTGGGCAAGTCCCTCGCGTTGATCCGGCCACGCTTGAACTGGATGCAGCCGCCATAGCGATGCTGCCGGCCGTGCTGCAGGCGCTGCGCGGCGGCGATGACGGCTTGCTGCGCGCCGTGCTCTCCGAGCATGAGAAAGCGGGGTTTGCCGTGATGGGCGCCGACGAGGCGATGGCGGACCTTCTGGCGCAGCCTGGCGCTTGGGGCGCGCATGCGCCGAGCGACGCCAACCAACGCGAAATCGCCCGCGCCGCAAAGGCGGCGGCGGCGATAGGCGCGCTCGACATCGGGCAGGGCGTGGTGGTGTGTGACAAGCTGGTGCTCGCCGTTGAGGCGCAAGAGGGCACCGATCAGATGCTGGCGCGCGTGGCGATGCTGCCCGAGCTTATTCGCGGCACGCCAAGCGCGCGGCGCGGCGTCCTGGTCAAACGTCCTAAGCCCATGCAGGAGCGGCGCATTGATCTGCCGACCATCGGCGTTCGCACCATCGAGGGGGCGGCGCGCGCGGGCCTTGCCGGCGTCGCCGTGGAATCCGGCGGCGCGCTGGTCGTGAAGCGTGACGCGCTCATCGCTGCGGCGGACGCGGCGGGGGTCTTTGTCTATGGCTTCACCGCCGATCAAGTGGACGCGCCTTGAACGCACGCGTTTTTCTGGTGGCCGCGGAGGCCTCCGGCGATGCGCTCGGCGCCGACCTTGCCCGCGCGCTAAAGCAACGCGATCCCCAACTCACGCTGCAAGGCGTGGGCGGGCCGCTGATGGCGGAAGCCGGCATCGCCAGCCAGGCCGATATCTCCGGCCTTGCTATTCTTGGCTTTGTCGATGGGCTGCTGGCCTACAAGCGAGTGAAAAGCGCGGTCGCGGAAACCGTGGCGGCAATTCTCAAGGCCAAGCCCGGCGTCGTCGTGCTGATCGATTCCTGGGGGTTTACGCTGCGCGTAGCGCAGGGCGTGCGCGCGGCCGCGCCCGAGATCAAGCTGGTGAAATATATCGGCCCGCAAGTGTGGGCCACGCGCCCCGGCCGCGCCAAGACGCTGGCGGGCGCTGTCGATCATCTGATCTGCATCCACGATTTCGAAGTGCCGTTCTACCAACCCTTCGGCTTGGCCTGCACTGTGTGCGGGCATCCTGCGCTTGGGCGCTTTAAGGCCGGTGATGGCGCCGCGCTGCGTGAACACCAAGGCTGGAGCGCGGCTGAGAAGGTGATCCTTATTTTGCCCGGCAGCCGCGCAAGCGAGATTCGCCGCGTCGGCCCCACGCTTTGGCAAGCCGCCGAATTGCTTGATCGGGATCGGGACGTGCGCTTGCTCGTCGTCGCCGCGCATTCGGTGCGTGAGGCGGTGATCGCGCAAACGCCCGCGAGCGCGCGGGTGGTGGATGAGCGCGAAAAAGAGGACGCGTTCGCGGCGGCCACGGTGGCGCTCGCCGCCTCCGGCACGGTGACCACCGAAGTGGCGCTGCAAGGAACGCCGGTCGTCGTCGGCTACAAGTTCGGCTGGATCACGTGGGCGGTGGCGCGCTTCCTTCTGTTCAAGGGCAAATACGCCACGCTGATGAATGTCGCCGCCGACGCCGAGGTGGCGCCGGAATTCGTGCAAACCAAATTTACCGCACAGAACGTGGCGGCGGCGGCGGCGCTGCTGCTGGACGATCCGGCCGCTCGAGAGGAGCAGGTGCGCGCCCAGGACGAAGCGCTCGCACGCATGGGGCGCGGCGGGACGCCCGCGGCGGAAATCGCCGCGGACGCCGTGCTCAGCGTTTTGAAAGCTTAGCCGCGCTTGCCTTTCGGCACATAGTCGCGTTGCGCGGCGCCGGTATAGACTTGGCGGGGGCGGCCGATCTTTTGGCTGTCGTCCTCCATCATCTCGGTCCATTGCGCGATCCAGCCCACGGTGCGGGCCACAGCGAACAGCACAGTGAACATCGAGGTGGGGAAGCCCATCGCGCGCAGCGTGATGCCCGAATAGAAATCGATGTTCGGATAGAGCTTGCGCTTCACGAAATACTCGTCGTTGAGCGCGATTTTCTCCAGCTCCATCGCCACCTGCAGAAGCGGCGTATCTTCCGCGCCAACTTCCTTCAGCACTTGGTGGCAGAGCTTCATCATCGCTTTGGCGCGCGGGTCGTAATTCTTGTACACGCGATGCCCGAAGCCCATCAGGCGCACGTCGGAATTGGGATCCTTCACTTTGGCGATGAATTCGGGGATTTTATCGACGGTGCCGATCTGCTCAAGCATGTTGAGCGCGGCCTCGTTGGCGCCGCCATGCGCGGGCCCCCAGAGGCACGCGATGCCCGAGGCGATGCACGCGAACGGATTGGCGCCGGACGAGCCGGCCAGGCGCACCGTGGAAGTCGATGCGTTCTGCTCGTGATCGGCGTGCAGGATCATGAACACGTCCAGAGCGCGCGCCAGCACCGGGTTCACCACGTAGTCTTCCGCCGGCACGGCAAAGCACATGCGCAGGAAGTTTGACGCGTAGTCCAGCTCGTTGCGCGGGCTCACGAAGGGCTGGCCGACGTGATACTTGAACGCACGCGCCGCGATGGTCGGCATCTTCGCGATCAGGCGATGGCTGGCGATCTCACGCTGCTTGGGGTCGTTGATGTCAGTGCTGTCGTGATAAAAGGCCGAGAGTGCGCCGACAGTGCCGACCATGATCGCCATCGGATGCGCATCGCGCCGGAAGCCCTCGAAGAAGCGATCGAACTGCGAGTGCAGCATCGTGTGGTAGGTGATGTTCTGCTCGAAGCGCTTGTATTCGGCCTCGGTGGGCAGGCTGCCATTGGCGAGCAGAAAGCAGACTTCGAGAAAGTTCGAATGCTCCGCGAGCTGGTCAATCGGGTAGCCGCGATAGAGCAGCACGCCCTCATCGCCGTCGATGTAGGTGATCTGGCTTTCGCACGAGCCCGTTGAGGTGAAGCCGGGATCGAAGGTGAAGACTTGCCCTTCAGAATAGAGCTTGCGGATATCGACGACGTCGGGGCCGACTGTGCCGCCGTAAACCGGCAATTCGAGCTGCTTACCGTTCACGTTGAGCGTGGCGGGGGCCTTTTTCGTCAGTTTGCTTTCCATGGGCCGTCCTCAAACTTGATCCGCGATGCGCGCCAGCGCTCCCTCGCGGCCTAACATTTCCAACGCCTGGCCCAGATCGGGCGCAGGCAAACCGCCGGCAAGCGCCGCGCGCAGACCGGGGCCAATTTGGCCCAATCCAACGCCTTCATTTGTAGCGAAAGCCTTAAGCGCGCTGGCGAGCGCCGCGTGCTCCCAAACAGGTTCGGCGGCGAGATGATCGTGCAGGCGTTTCAGGCGCTGCTTGAAATCGTCTTTCATCAGAGATTTCGCTGTTTCGTCAAGCGTTAGAGGGCGCTTGGCGAGGAGGAACCGAGCCTGATCGGCGAGCTCGACGATGGTTTTTGCACGCTTTTTAAGCAATGGCGCCGCTCTGGTGAGCAGGGCGCGTTGGCCGTCGTCTAGCGCCGCGGATTTCTCGATCTCGGCGAGCAGCAGGCCGGCGATGCGCGCATCGTCCGCCAGCGCCATAAAGTGCGCATTCACAGAAGCAAGCTTCTTGAAATCGAGCCGCGCCGGCGCCTTGCCAATCTGCGCGAGATCGAATTGCGGGATCGCTTGTTCTTTGCTCAAAATCTCATCGTGGCCGGGGCTCCAGCCGAGGCGCATGAGGTAGGAATTCATCGCCTCGGGCAGATAGCCCATATCGCGCCACTCATGCACCGCTTGCGCGCCGTGCCGCTTGGAGAGCTTTTTGCCGTCCTCGCCATGGATCAGCGGCACGTGCGCGAAGCGCGGGACTTCCCAGCCCATCGCCTGATAGATCGGAATTTGCCGGGCCGCGTTGGTGAGGTGGTCGTCGCCGCGGATCACGTGCGTCACGCCGATGTCGTGGTCATCGACGACCACCGATAGCATGTAGGTGGGATTGCCGTCCGCACGCAGCAAGACGAGATCATCGATATCGCGCGCGGCGATGCGCACTTCGCCTTGGATCAGATCGTCGTTGACGACTTCGCCCTCATCGGGCGCGCGCAGACGCACCACATACGGCGCAACGGGTGAAGGCGGCGGCGCGCCGTCGCGGTAGGGGGAGCGGAACGCCGGCGAAAACATCCAAATCTGCTTTCGCAACTGAGCGATTGTCGCGGCCGCATCCACGAGAGTGTCAGGAGCGACATCCGGTAGGTCAATGTCTGGAATTAGGTCCGAAAGTTCCGGCGTCGTGCCGATGGGCCTCTTGGGATCACCGTGCTGAAGTCGGCGAATTGCCTCGTTTAGCCGCGCCGTCGATTCTGCGGCGCGGGGTGATCTGGGGCGCGCACGGAATTCTTCTAGTTCTTCGGGCGTGAGGTAGCACTTAAAGGCTGTGCCCCGCTGGACCATTGCGTCCGCAACATCTCGATGGAGCGCCGCGCGTGCGAACTGATAGAACGTCTGGCCGTCATGCTCTAGGCCGAGCCAATCGAGCCCCTCCAGAATCGCCTCAATGGCTTCAGGCGTGGAGCGCGCGCGGTCGGTGTCCTCGATCCGCAGCAACTATTTGCCGCCCAT
>DAOMPU010000019.1:0-17942 GCA_035444925.1 Terricaulis sp.
TGGACGGCGAAACCGTGGTGGCGCCTTTCGCCTCCGGCGAAGTGGTCGCGTTCTTGACCGCCAACGGCCGCCGGCTCTGGTCGGATTCGCTGTCGCGGGCGAGTTCGCTGACCTCGCTTTCGGCCATCAACGACATCGCCGGCCGGCCCGTGGTGGATGGCGGCGTCGCCTACGCCGTCAGCCATTCCGGCGTGATCGCGGCCATCGACATCCGCAGCGGCCAGCGCATCTGGTCGCGCTCGTTTGCGTCAACGCAGACGCCGTGGGTCGCGGGCGATGTGCTTTATGCGGTCAGCGTCGATGGCGAATTGACCGCGTTCGATCGCGCGACGGGCGGGGTTTATTGGGTGTCGCAATTGCGCCGCTACCGCAATGAGCGCGCGCGCGAAGGGCGTCTCTCCTGGACCGGGCCGGTGATGATCGGCGGGCGCCTGGTGCTGGCGAACTCGGTGGGCGATGTGGTGGGCGTGTCGCCGCAAAACGGCGAGGTCGTCGCCACCGCCGACGTGGGCGATCCCGTGTTCGTGCCCCCGATCGTCGCCAACGATCAGATTTACGTGGTCACCAACAAAGCCCAGCTCGTCGTGCTGCGGTGATTTGAGGGCGCCATGTCGATCAAGCTCGCGATCGTCGGGCGCCCCAATGTCGGTAAATCGACGCTGTTCAACCGCCTCGCCGGCAAGAAACTGGCGATCGTGGATGATTTGCCCGGCGTGACGCGCGATCGCCGCGAGGCGAAAGGCCGCCTGGGCGATCTTGATCTCGCGCTGATCGACACCGCCGGATTTGAAGACGCGACCGACGCCTCGCTCGAAGCGCGCATGCGCGCACAGACCGAGGCCGCAATCGCGGAAGCGGATGTCGTGCTCTTCATCGTCGATGCGCGCGCGGGGCTCACCCCGCTCGATGAAAGCTTCGCCCAATTGCTGCGCCGGGCCGATAAGCCCGTCGTGCTCGCCGCCAACAAAGCCGAAGGCCGCGCCGGCGAAACCGGCGTGAACGAAGCGTACGCGCTGGGCCTCGGCGATCCGATCCCGCTCTCGGCCGAGCATGGCGAAGGCATGGGCGATCTCTATGCCGCGATTGTCGCTGCGTACGATCCCGCGGCCGGCGAGGACGAAGCCGCCCAAGGCGCGCGGCCGATCAATGTCGCCATCATCGGCCGGCCGAACGCGGGCAAATCCACGCTTGTCAATGCGCTGATCGGCCAGGACCGCCTGCTCGTCGGCCCGGAAGCCGGCATCACGCGCGATGCGATCTCGGTCGATTGGGAATGGCGCGGGCAGCGCTATCGCCTGGTCGATACGGCGGGCATGCGCCGCAAGGCCAAGGTGCAGCAAAAGCTGGAGCGGCTCTCCGTGGGCGAGACGCTGCACGCGATCCGCTTCGCGGATGTGTGCGTGCTGGTGATGGATGCGCACGAGGCGTTCGAAAAGCAGGATTTGACCATCGCCGATCTCGTCGTGCGCGAAGGGCGCGCGATCGTGTTCGCGCTTTCCAAATGGGATCAGGTGGAGGATCCGCGCGCGGCGTTCGAGGAGCTGAAGCTGGTGGCGCGCGAGAGCCTGCCCCAAGCGCGCGGCGCCCCGCTCGTCACCATCGCCGCGCTTGCGGGCGTTGGCCTCGATCGGCTGATGAAAGCCGTGGGCGAAGCGCACGAGGATTGGACCGCGCGCGTCAAAACCAAAGATTTGAACAATTGGCTGTACGACAGCATCGCCCGCCATCCGCCGCCGGCGGTGCGCGGCAAGCGCATCAAGCCGCGCTACCTCACCCAGATCAAAGCGCGCCCGCCCACGTTCGTGCTGATCTCGTCACGCGCGGATGAAATGCCCGATAGCTACAAGCGCTATCTGGTCAACGGCCTGCGCGAAGCCTTTGGCCTGCACGCCGCCCCGATCCGCTTGATCGTCAAGCAGGGCAAAAACCCGTTCGCCGACGAAGAAAGCTAAGCCCTCCATCGCAAAACACTGGCCGTCTGCGCCGTCTGCGCCCCCAATGGCGGCGGGAGGCGCGCATGCGAAGCTGGATTTTGCCGATCGTGTTGGGCGGGCTCATCGCCGGGGCGCTCGATATCGGCTACGCGTTCGCGCACTATTATGCCGTCTATCAAGTGCCGCCGTTGCGCATTCTGCAATCGGTGGCGGCCGGCGCGCTCGGGCCGGAGGCGGCGCGCGCCGGCGGATGGGGCGCGGGGCTTCTCGGGCTTGGCCTGCACTTTCTTCTCACCACGCTCATGGCCGCTTTCTTCGTGGCCTGGACGCGCATGATCCCCGACCTCAACAAGTGGCCGCTGCTCTCGGGATCAACTTACGGTCTGGCGCTGTTTGCGCTGATGCAGGTGGTGGTTGTGCCGATGTCGGCGGCGGGCGGCGCGGGCCACCCCGAGGGGCAGTTCCTGATCGGCGGCCTTCTCATCCACGCGTTCGGCGTGGGACTGCCGATCGCCTTGATCGCCAAGCGATTTAGCAACACACGCTAGCGCGCACGCGCCCTGCGCTTGAAGCCGTGCGCGCCTTGGCGCATGTTACGTCCGCGTCAGATTCTGCTGAGGGGGATGCGATATGGGTGCGATGCGAGCGGGCGTGCGCGCCCTGGTGATCGGCGTCGTCTCGGCTCTAGCGATGGCGGGCGCGGCCTCGGCGCAGACGATCGCGGTGGGCGGCACGGCCAGCGGCACGTTGGCCTCTGGCGATGCGCGCGCCAGCGGCGGCCAATATCAGGATGTTTACACCTTGCGCGGCCGCGCCGGGCAAAATCTCCGCATCAATCTCGACAGTCCGGAGATGGATACGTTCCTGCGCATCTCCGGCCCCGGCAATTTCAGCGCCGAGGATGATGATTCCGGCGAGGGTCTGAACGCCCAGCTCGACATCACGCTCCCGGCCAATGGCGAGTATCGCATCGTCGCCACCACGTACGCTGCCGAGCGGACCGGCGCTTACACGCTTCGCGTCTCGGAAACGCCGGCTGCGGCGTCGATCCGCGTCGGCCAAAGCGTCAATGGCGCGCTCGCGGCGGGCGATGGCCGCGCCGGCGGCGGCCAGCTTGAAGATACGTACGTTTTCACCGGGCGCGCCGGCCAGGTGCTGCGCATCAATCTCGATAGCAGCGGCTTCGATCCGCTGGTGCGCATTTCGGGGCCGGGCGGTTTCACCGCGCAGGACGACGATTCCGGCGAGGGCCTCAACGCCCAGCTCGACGTGACCCTGATCTCGGACGGCCAATATCGCATCAGCGCGACGTCCTACGCGGCCGATCAAACCGGCAATTACACGCTCCGCATCAGCGAGCGCGATCCCCGCACGGTTGCGGCCACCGCCGCGGCGACGGGCGCGATCCGCATTGGCCAGAACCTCACCGGCTCGCTCAGCGCAAGCGATCCTACGCGCAGCTCGGGCCAATACGCGGACGCCTACTCGTTCGAAGGCCAGCAAGGCCAAACCATCGAAGTGCGCTTGAGCTCAAGCACCTTCGATCCGTTCCTTTCGATCACCGGCCCAGGCAGCTTCCAGGCCGATAACGACGACGACATGCAGAGCAACGAGCCGCTGCGCAACAGCCGCCTCGTCGTCACGCTGCCGCAAACCGGCACGTATCGCATCCAGGCGACCTCGTTCGCGCGCGGCGTCACGGGCGATTATCGCTTGAGCGTGGCGCAAGGCGCGGCCAGCAATGCGGGCCAGGCCGCGTCCGGGCAGGTGCTGGCCTTCGGCCAGGCCGCGCAAGGGCGCCTGCAGCAAGGCGACGGCCAATTGCGCAGCGGCGAATTCACCGACGCCTACCGTTTCCTCGGCCAAGCCGGCCAGCGCGTGGCGATCGAACTCACCTCAACCGAATTCGACGCCTACATCATCCTGCGCAAGCCCGACGGCACGCAGCAGGATAATGACGACGACGAACGCGGCAATAACGGCACCAACAGCCGTATCGAGCTGACGCTGGAAGCCACCGGCGAGTATCACGTCCACGCGACCACCTTCCGCCCGGGCGAAACCGGCAATTACCGGATCGTCGTCACCGATCTCGGCGCCCAGCAGCGTGAAACCACCGCGCCGCCCGCCACCGCCTCGGTCGGCAGCGTCGGCAACAACCAGACGATCAACGGCTCGCTGGCGAACTCAGATTCGACCATGACCGACGGCCAATTCTACGATCTCTACACCTTCAACGGCCGGCGCGGGCAGAACGTGACGCTGGAAGTCACGTCCAACAATTTCGACACGTATTTGATGCTGATCTTCCCCTCCGGCGAAGGCGTGGAAGATGATGACGGCGTCGCCGGCACCACCAATTCGCGCATCAGCGGCGGCTTGCCGGAAGATGGCGAATACACGGTGGTGGTGAGTTCCTACTCGCCGCGTACCACCGGCAATTACGCGCTGCGGATGAACCTTGGCGCGGCCAGTGCTTCGGCGCCCGCAGTTTCCACGCCCACAGCTTCCGCCCAGGGCGGGCGCGTGTTCCTGCTCTCGGTCGGCATTTCAGATTATGGCGGGCAGGGCGATCTCGCCTACACCGCCGACGATGCGCGCAACCTCTACACGGCGCTGCAACAGAGCGGCTCGCTCGCACAAGGCAGCGTCGTGTTGACAGACGGGCAAGCCACGCTCGCCAACGTGCGCGCCGCCTTCCAGCGCATCGCCGCGCAGGTGGGGCCGAACGATCTCTTCTTCTTCTTCTTCTCAGGCCATGGCGGCCAGGAGCCGTCGCGCCAGGGCAGCAACGAATTGGATGGCCGCGAGGAATTCCTCGCGCTGCGCGATGGCTATCTTTACGACGACGAGATGGCGCGCTTGTTCGGGGCGCTGCGTTCGCGGCTCTCCATCATCGCGCTGGACGCCTGCTTCTCCGGCGGCTTCGCGCGCGACGTGATCACCAATCCGCGCGTGATGGGGCTGTTCTCCTCCGATGAGGATTTGACCAGCGCGGTCGCCGGCAAGTTCCAGGCGGGTGGGTATCTCTCGCACTTCCTGCGCACCGGCTTCCAGGGCGAGGCGGATGAAAACCGCGATGGCGTGATCACCGCGGGCGAGCTGCACTCGTATCTGTGGCGGCGCTTTGCTTCCGAGCAAAATATCGGCGCCCGCTCAATGGATGGCGAGCGCTCCTATCAGCGCCTCGTGGTCGATCGCGGCGGCGTCAAGATCGACGACGTGGTGATCGCGCTCGGCCGCTAAGCTTTGAAGGTTGGAGCGCGGGCCCCCCGGCCCGCAACACCAGCACGGTGTTTGCGAGGCGGGCGCCTCGCGCTCCGCCGTCAAAGCGCCTGCCCAGCCGCCCACCCGCTCGACCAGGCCCATTGGAAATTGTAGCCGCCGAGCCAGCCGGTCACGTCCACCGCCTCGCCCACGAAGAAAAGCCCGGGCGCGGCGCGGCATTGCATGGTCGCTTGCGAAAGCGCGTTCGTATCCACGCCCCCGACCATGACCTCCGCCTTGGCGTAGCCTTCCGTGCCTATCGGCTTCAGCATCGCGCGCTTCAGCGTGCGCTCGGCGAAAGCGCTTAGCGCTTCGTCCCGCCACTCGCCCAGCGGCCGCGGCGGGTGCGCGCCGGCCAACACCGCCGCCAACCGCTCGGGCACATGCTGGGCGAGCGCCGTTTTGGGCAGCGCCTGAGGCCGCGCGCGCTTTGCCGCGATGAGGACGTCCGCGCCGGAATCCGGCAGCCAGTCCACGCTGAAATATTGGTTGGGCGGGGTGAGGTAAGATGAAATTTGCAGGATCGCCGGCCCCGACATGCCGCGGTGCGTAAACAGCGCCGCCTCGCGAAACGCTTGTTTGCCCGCGCTGACCATGGCGTCGGCCGAAACGCCGGCAAGCGCGCGCATCCACGCCAAATCCGTCTCGGCGAACGTCAGCGGAACAAGCCCGGGGCGCAGCGGCGTCACGCTCACGCCAAAGTGCTTGGCGATCTCGAACGCAAATCCGCTCGCGCCCATTTTTGGGATAGAGAGCCCGCCGGTGGCCACGCACAGCGTCTCGCTTTCAAAAACGCCTTGGCTGGTCTCCACCACGAAGCGCTCGCCGCGCGTGACGCCCAGCACGCGGCAATTCAGCCGCAGCGAAACGCCGGCGGCTTCGCATTCATCCAACAGCATGCGCACGATCTTGTGCGACGCGCGCGCGCCTTCACAGAAAAGCTGCCCCAGCGTTTTTTCATAGAAGGCGATGTTGTGCTGCTTCACCAGCGCGATGAAATCGCCCGGCCCATGCCGCGCCAGCGCCGAGCGCGCGAAGTGCGGATTGGCGCTGAGATAGCGCGCCGGATCGCCGGCATTCAGATTGGTGAAGTTGCAGCGCCCGCCGCCGCTGATCAGAATTTTCGCGCCCGGCTCTTGGTTATGCTCGATCACCAAAACGCGCCGCCCGCGCCGGCCCGCATGCATCGCCGCATAAAGCCCCGCCGCGCCCGCGCCGATGATGATGCTATCGAAGCTCACGTCCGCTCGAACTGCACCCACGCGCCGTTCTGCGCATAGTCCGCGCGCATCATCGCCACGATCGCGGGCGCGACCTCCTCGGGTGCGGGCAGCGTCATCGGATCTTCACCAGGGAACGCCTTGGCGCGCATCGCCGTGCGCGTGGGGCCGGGATTGAAGAGGTTGGCTTTGATCGGCGTGACATTGAGTTCCGCCGCATAGGCGGTCACGTACGCATCGAGCGCGGCCTTGGACGCCGCGTAGGGCCCCCAATAAGCCTTTGGATTGCGCGAAGCGCCCGAGGTGAGAAACACCGCGCGCGCCGCCGGCGCGGCGCGCAGCAGCGGATGCAGCGTGCGGATCAGGCGCTGATTGGCGGCGAAGTTCACCATCATCACTTCGTCCATCAGCGCAGGCGTGGCCTGTTGTGCGGGCGTCAGCGCCACCAGCACGCCGGCGCAGCCAGCCAGCGCGTCAAGCCGGCCGAAGCGCTCGTAAAGCACAGGCCCCAGCTGATCGATCGCGCCTGCGTCGCGCAGATCGAGCGGGATGAGGGTGGCTTCTCCGCCCAGCGCCTTGATCTCGTCGTCCAGCTTCTCCAGCGCGCGCTGCGCCCGCGCCACAGCCACCACGCGAAAGCCGGCCCGCGCGGCTTCCAGGGCCACGGCGCGGCCGATCCCGCGCGAGGCGCCGGTGACGAGGGCGATGGGTTTTTCCGAAATACTCATGGCGCGCCTTCTAGAGCGTTTTCAGACGGAGCGGAAATCGCACCCCGCCGCTTCCCCGCCGAGCGCCCGGCGAAAGCCGGGCCGCGCCCTCGGCTCTGGATCCCGGATCGCTCCCCGGCTTAAAGCCGGGGCAGCGTCCGGGAAGCGTGGGAGGCCTCGCGCCGCGTGGCAAAGTGTGCTTCACCCCCGCCCATGAGCGATAGCGCCGAAATCCTGGCCGACGGCCGCATGCGCGTGCGCCTTTCCGGGCGCGCCTACACGGTCGTCGCCGCCCGCCCCGCCAGCGCCGCCTTCTGGAGCGCCGCCGCCAACGGCCGCTGGGAGGACGAAACCTTCCGCTTTCTGGACGCGGTGACAGCCGAGCCCGGCGCGGTGCTGGTGGACGTGGGCGCCTGGATCGGCCCGGTGGCGCTCTATGCCAGCCCGAAGGTGGCCAAGGTGCTGGCGCTGGAGCCCGATCCGGTGGCGCATGGGGAGCTTGTGGCCAATGTCGGCGCCAATGCGCCGAATGTCGAAGTCTGGAACGCCGCCGTCGATACGGCGCCGGGCGAGCTGAAGCTCTATGTGGGCGACGGGCTTGGCAGTTCGGAAACCTCCTCGATCGGCCAGGGCGAAGCGATCATCGTCAAAACCGTGACCTTCGAGGAGCTCTCGAAAGCCGCCGGCGAAGGCCGCGCCATCCTCAAAGTGGATATCGAAGGCCACGAATATCGCATCGCTGACGCGCTGATCGGCTTCGCGAAGGCGCGCCGCGCGCCGGTGCATCTTTCGCTGCATCCGCGCAGCTTCTGGAACGGAGAGCGCAAGCGCCTCGGCTTCCTCGGCTCGCGCCGCGCCACGATGGACGCGACCTGGGGCTTTATCGAGCGTTTGAGCGAAATCGGCGACGTGGTGATGTCGAGCACGCAAGAACCGGCGACCAAAGCCGCCATCGCGCGCAAAGTGCTCTGGAAGAAGCGCCCCAAGAATTTCGCGGTGGAAGTGCGCGCGCCGCGCTGATTATTCCGCCGCTTCCGCCAGCAGCGAGAGCTGAAAATCCTTCACAGCGCGGTCGGCCGCGTGGTCGGTCAGCTTCGTGGGGTATTCGCCGGTGAAGCAATGGTCGGTGAATTGCGGCGCGTCCTTATCGCGCACGCTCTCGCCCATCGCAGCATAAAGCCCGTCCACCGAGAGAAAGCCCAGCGTATCCACGCCCAGCGTCTTGCGCATTTCGTCCAGCGTCATCTGCGCGGCCATCAGCTGGTCGAGCGTCGGCATGTCGATGCCATAGAAATCGGGGAATTTGATCGGCGGCGAGGCGCTGCGGAAGTGCACTTCGGCCGCGCCCGCATCGCGCATCATTTGCACGATCTTCTGCGAGGTGGTCCCGCGTACAATGGAATCATCCACCAGGATCACGCGCTTGCCCTTGATCACCGCCCGGTTGGCCGCATGCTTCAGCCGCACGCCCAGCGCGCGGATTTCCTGCTTGGGCTGAATGAAAGTGCGGCCCGCATAATGGCTGCGGATGATGCCGAGTTCATAGGGCAGCCCGCTTTGCGCCGCGAAGCCCATCGCCGCCGGCACGCCCGAATCCGGCACCGGGATGATCACATCGGCGTCCACGCCAGTCTCAACGGCGAGCTGGCGGCCCATCGCCTTGCGGATTTCATAGACCGAGCGCCCGTCCACCACGCTATCGGGCCGCGCGAAATACACGAACTCGAACAGGCACGGCCGCGCCTTCTGGCGCGGGAACGGGAAATGGCTTTCGATGCTGATCTCGCCGTTTTTGGCGCGGGTGAACACCACCACTTCGCCCGGCTCGATGGTGCGCACGAATTTCGCGCCGATCATATCGAGCGCGCAGGTCTCGGAGGCCAGCACCGGCGCCCCATCGCGGTCGCCCAGCACCAGCGGGCGAATGCCGACGGGATCGCGCACGCCGATCATCATGTTGTTGGTCAGCGCCACCAGCGCGTACGCGCCCTCGATGTCGTGCAGCGCTTCAACGAAGCGATCCACCACCTTGGCGCGCCGCGACTTGGCGATCAGCTGCAGGATGCATTCGGTGTCGGAGGTGGATTGAAAAATCGCCCCGTCTTCGACGAGGCGTTCGCGCAGATAGCGGGCGTTGGTGAGGTTGCCATTGTGCGCCACCGCAAAGCCGCCGAGCGCGAGGTCGGCGAACAGCGGCTGCACGTTGCGCAGAATAGTCCCGCCCTGGGTGGCGTAGCGGGTATGGCCGATCGCCATCTGGCCGGGCAGGCGCTTGGGCACGTCCGCATCGGAGAAATTCTCGCCCACGAGGCCGAGGTGGCGCTCATTGTGGAAACGATGGCCGTCATACGAAACGATGCCGCAGCCTTCCTGGCCCCGGTGCTGCAGCCCGTGCAGGCCGAGCGCGGTGAGCACCGCGGCGTCCTCCTGGCCGAACACGCCGAACACCCCGCATTCCTCGCGGGGCTTATCGTCGTCAGCCCATTTGTCGGCGGTTTCCGCCGGCGCCGTAAGAAACTTGAGGGAGGGGCGCTCGGCGGTCATTTTTCCTCAGTTCGGGGCCTGGCCCTCATCGGGCGCGGGTTCCGGCTCAGACGCGGGCGGAATCGGAGCCGACTCGCCCTTTTCACGACGGTATAAATCACCGGCCCGCTCACGGGCTACTGGCAGCACCGCCTCCAGCAGCACTGCGACGCTCTCATACATAGGGTAGGTGCGGGCGTTTTGAATGTCTTCGCGGATCGGATCGGGGCGCCCGTTCGGATCGGTGCTCTGCGCGTAGCGCAACGGCAGCACGAAAAATACCGCCACCGCGATGATGCCCCGCAGAATGCCGAAGGCAAGGCCCCCGGCGCGGTCGAAACTGCCAATTTCGGTCGATTGGTGCACGGATTTAGCCAGCGTCGAGACCGCCACGGTGATCGCGATGAACACGAACAGGAAGATGATCAGAGCCGCCGCCACCACCGCCAGCAGGCCGTCCAGCGGCGTAAATTGCTCCACGAAGGGGGCCAGCATGTTGCGGAAGAAAATCGCCGCCAGCACCCCGCCAATAAAGGCGATGATGGAGAACACCTCGCGGATCAGCCCGCGCGCGAACGCCATGACGCCTGAAAGCGCCAGCACCGCCAGCGCGGCGAAATCGAACCAGGTTAGGCCAAGATCCATGAAGCGCCCTCTCCCCCTCCCTGGCATACCCATTCTGGGCCGCCGCCTGACACAGCGATAAACGGCTCCGGGGCGCCTGAAAAGCCCGGCGGGCGGCTGGCGGGCGTCGCTGGGGCGGGTGCGGCGGTCGTTTCGCAGGCGCGGGGGAGCCGGGCCGGGCGCATGCTGCGGGCAGGGAGGCCTCGCCCATGATTCTGCCGCTTATCGTGGCGCTGTTGACCACGGAAATCCCCGCCGAAGCCGCCCCGCCCGCGCGCGAGATCGCCGCGGGCGTCTATCTCATTCCGGGCGCGATGGCGCCCGGCCGGGGTCCGGACGGAAACACCGTGATCTTCGGGGCGCCGCAGGGCCTGGTGGTGGTCGATAGCGGCCGCCACGCCTGGCACAGCGACGCGATTGTCGGCTTTGCGCGCGAGCACGATCGCCCGATCGCCGCCATCCTCAACACGCATTGGCACTTGGATCATTCCAGCGGCAACGGCCGGCTCAAGGCCGCGTTCCCGCAAGCGCTTGTGTACGCCACCAACGCCATCGATCGCGCGCTCAGCGCGGAGGGCTTCCTCACCCGCGGCGTGCCGAGCGCTCGCGCCATGCTGGCCGGCGATGAAATCAGCGCCGTGCAGCGCGAGGAGGTGAACATCTTTCTCGCCACCATGGAAGAAAGCGCCGCGCTGCGCCCGGACGTCACAGTGGATCGCAGCCAGCGCCTGCGCATCGCCGGCAGGCGCTTTGATCTGCGTGTCGCGCCGAACGCAGTGAGCGATGCGGATCTGTGGCTCTACGATGCGCCAAGCCGCGTCGCGGTGCTGGGCGATTTCGTCACGTTGCCGGCGCCGTTCTTCGAAACCGGCTGTCCCGAGGGCTGGCGCGCGGCGCTGGACGCGGTGTGGGCCACGCCGTTTGAAATCGCCATCCCTGGCCACGGCGAACCGATGAACCGCACGCAATTCAACCTCTATCGCACCGCCTTCGCCGCCTTCATCGATTGCGCCGCAAGCGATGCGGAAGCGGGCATATGCGCCGGCGCCTGGCGCGATGCGATGATGCCGTTCTTGAACACAGAGCAGAGCTTGAACGCCGCGCGCGGCATGGCGGCGTATTATGTCGGTTATCTGCGCGGCAATGGCGGCAAAAGCCCCGATTGCCTGGCGCGCTAATCGCCCGCGCCCAACGCAGCCGCCAATTCCGAAATGTGCGCGATAGCGCGCACCTTCACTTCGGCGCGCGCGCCTTTCTTTTGCGGCGGCGCAAAGGCGTGCTCGAAGCCAAGCTTGGCCGCTTCCTTGAGGCGCAAATCGCTGCGCCCCGCCGGGCGCACTTCGCCCGAGAGCGCAACTTCCCCGAACGCCACGCTCTGCGCCGGCAAGGGCGTATCGGTAAGCGAGGAAATCAGCGCCGCCGCCACGGCCAAATCCGCGGCAGGCTCGGTGATGCGCAAGCCCCCGGCGACGGAGAGATACACATCGCGCCCCGCGAACGAGAGCCCGCAGCGTGTTTCCAATACAGCGAGGATCATCGCCAGCCGCGCGCTGTCCCAGCCCACCACGGCGCGCCGCGGCGTGCCGTAAGCGCTGGGCGCCGCCAGCGCCTGAATTTCAACCAGCACGGGCCGTGAGCCCTCCACGCCGGCGAACACCGCCGCGCCCGAAGCGCGCGCGCCGCTTGCGCCGAGGAAAAGCGCCGAAGGGTTCGGCGTTTCCACCAAGCCCTGCTCAACCATTTCGAACACGCCGATCTCGTCGGTGGGCCCGAAGCGGTTTTTCACCGCGCGCAGGATGCGGAAGGGCATGCCGCGCTCGCCCTCGAAATAGATCACCGCATCGACGAGATGCTCGACGACGCGCGGCCCGGCGATCTGCCCGTCTTTCGTCACGTGCCCCACCAGGATCAGCACCGCGCCGCTTTTCTTGGCGAAGCGCACCAGCTCATGCGCGCAGGCGCGCACTTGCGCCACCGTTCCGGGCGCGGCCTCCACGCCATCGGCCCACACCGTCTGGATCGAATCCACGATGACGGCATCGGGTTTCAGCGCCTTAAGTCCTTCGAGAATTTTGCGCAGATCGGTTTCCGCCGCGAGTTGCACCGGCGCATCGCCGGCTTTCAGCCGCCGCGCGCGCTCTTGCACTTGCGCTTCGGCTTCTTCGCCTGTCACGTACGCAACGCTCTGCCCGCGCCGCGCCAAAGCCGCCGCCGCTTGCAGCAGCAACGTGGATTTGCCCACGCCCGGATCGCCGCCGATCAGTATGGCTGAAGCGGGCACGAGGCCCCCGCCGCACACGCGGTCAAACTCGGAAATGCCGGAGGCGATGCGCTCAGGCGGCTCCTGCTCGCCGGCCAGCTCCACGAACGCCAGCGCCTTGCTTTTCTTGCCGGTGGGCGCGGCCAGCGCGCCGGGCACGACGGCGCGCGCGGTTTCCTCCACCAGCGTATTCCATTCCCCGCACGCCTCGCACTTTCCGGCCCATTTGGGCCAGATCGCGCCGCAGGCTTGGCAGGTGTAAACGTGTTGAGGCTTGGCCATGTGCGAATCCGTGCGTGAACCTAGCGCCTCCGCGCCCAATCGCGCTACATCGCGGCCAGGGAGGGCCCATGGCCAGCATCTATGATTTCACCGCCCGCGACATAGACGGGCGCGAGCGGGCCTTTAGCGAATTTCGCGGCAAGGTGCTGGTGGTCGTCAACACGGCGAGCCAATGCGGCTTCACCTGGCAGTATAAGGGCTTGGAGGCGCTGCACCGCCAGTACGCCGATCAAGGCGTCGAAGTGCTGGGCTTTCCCTCCAACCAGTTCAAAAATCAGGAGCCGGGCGACGCGGAGGAGATCAAGAATTTCTGCTCGCTGACCTACGACGTCACCTTCCCGATGTTCTCCAAGATCGATGTGAAGGGCCCCGCGCAGCATCCGCTCTATGCTTACCTCACGTCGCAGAAAAAGAACTTCCTCGGCGGCAAGGATGTCGAATGGAATTTCACCAAATTCCTGATCGACCGCGAAGGCAAAGTGCGCGGGCGCTTCTCGCCGCTCACCAAGCCCGAGGCGCTGGAAAAGCGTATCGAGAAATTGCTGTGAGCCGCCCGCGCGGGCCGGCGCTCACGGTCGATTGCGTCGTGTTCGACGCGGCGGGGCGTTTGCTGCTGATCAAGCGCGGCCACGCGCCGTTCAAAGGCAAATACGCGCTGCCCGGCGGCTTCGTCGATTTCGGTGAAACGGTCGAGGCCGCGGCGCTGCGCGAGCTGAAAGAAGAAACGGGGCTTAAGGGCCGCATCCTCGCGCAAGTGGGCGTCTATTCGGACCCCAAGCGCGATCCGCGCGGCCATAGCGTCAGCGTGGCGTTTCTCATCGAAACCAAAGGCGCGCCGAAGGGCGGCGACGATGCGGCCAGCGCGGAATTTGTCGATGGCTGGAAGAAGCTCAAGCTCGCCTTCGATCACGATAAGATCGTGAAGGATGCGGTGAAGCTGCTGCTCGCCAAGAGCTAATCGCGCACTTGCTCCACATCCCAAAAGCCGTTGCCCTTATCGGGCGCGCCGGGAAAGGCCGCGCAGCTCAGTTGCAGCCAGAGTCCGCGTTTTGAAATGCGCCCAGGCGGATCGCCTTGCGGCGGGACAATCCCGTCCGCGCCGTCAGGCCAGAATTCTTTTTCCTCGAACGGCTCATCCACCCAGGCGCGAAACACGTGCGCGCCGGAAACGAACACTTCCGCCTTCACCCAGCCGCTTTCATGCACGCGGAGCTCTACATGCCCATCGCCTTTGTCTGACGTAAACGCCAGGCGCGCGCTGGCCTCATCCAGCGCGGCGCACCAGATGCGCCCGTGCGCATCGCCGCGGAAATCGCGCGCGGGCTTGGCGAAGCGCGCCAGATCATCCATCAGCATCCGCGCGCAATCGGCGATCGGCCAGCCGTGTTGCTCGTTGTCAAAATAATACGGCGCGCGCGCAGGGGGACTCACAGAATGCCATCGCGCTTGTTGCTGTCGTCCAGCAACCTGTAAAGCGCAGCCGGCCACGCAGCGCCCTTTTCGGATGCGGCGTGCGCTGCTTGCCAAAGATGGTTGGCGCTCCAAGGTGGTTGTTCACCCAACTCGGCGTAGAACCTGATGTAAGGGGCGAGGCTATGCTCTGCCGCCTGTCTCTCGCGTGCCTGACCGCGCCAGAAGAACGGAAGATTTATCAGTCCCAGCGCAAAGAGCCCTGCCCACAGCCAGCGTCCGCCATCGCGGATAGTTGACCAAATGTCTCCTACGGAACTCGACACAGCGTCTGCTGTAAATGTAATGGCGCCGAGGAATATCGATAGGCTAAGCGCACCGATGAGCCATTCCAGAAATGGGTGCGGACGCCGCAATAGAGAGTCGGGATGGCCGTAAAGGAGGCGCAATTTCTCGAAAACCCGCTCGGCAACCAAAAGTTCGAGAAGGGTTCTTGGCAGCTCTTTTGAGCGCAAAGGGAGATCAAGGTAGGCGTTTGTTGCGGCTGTTATGGCGTAGGAATCGAGGATCGGCAGTGCTTCGAACTTCGCGCGACTAATAGGCTGGTGCTCATGGCGCCAAAAATTTAGCTGAACTTGCGCGTTCGGGTGCTGAGTGCTGCCGAGAAGATCGTAAGGTATTGATCGCGCTCTCGATAATAAGTGATCGTAATCAAAGCCGTCTATTTTGGCTTCTATGGCGTGGTCCCGAGTTGCGCAGGTGATGTCAGCGAGAAGTCGGCCATACAGCGTATCTCGCGGTGCGACTTCCGGTACGGCATTTCTCGTCTGTTCCATAAGATCGTGACGAACGAGAAGTTGTCGATAGGCTTCGTAGTCGCGATAGCCGTGGAAGCCGGCTGTGAGTGCGCGATTAACTTCGCCTTCAAACTCACTCTCCATCGCTGTTTCCTCACTCACACCACCGCCTGGATCGGCCCTTCTGCGCGGCCGTGGACGAATTGGTCCACCATCGCGTTGCCGCTGGAATCGAGGCTGGCGGTCGCGCCGCGCCAGACGATCTTGCCGTTGTGCAGCATGGCGATTTCATCGGAGATTTTGCGCGCGCTTGGCATGTCGTGCGTGATCGAAAGCGCGGTGCAACCCAGCTCCTTCACCATCTCCACGATCAGGTCGTTGATCGCGTCGGCGGTGATGGGGTCGAGCCCGGTGGTCGGCTCGTCGAAGAACAGAATATCCGGCTTGGCGATGATCGCGCGCGCCAGCCCCGCGCGCTTTTGCATGCCGCCGGAAAGCTCGACCGGGCGCACATCCGCGAACTCGGGCGCCAGGCGCACGCGGCGCATGGTTTCAATCGCCCGCTCGCGCGCCTCCTTGCGCGCCACGCCATCGGAATAGATCAGCCGGAAGGCGATGTTTTCCCACACGCTCAGCGAGTCAAACAGCGCCCCGCCTTGAAACAGCATGCCGAATTTGCGCATCACCGGCTCACGCGCGCTGCGCGAAAGCTTGGTCACGTCCCGGCCATCCACCAGCACCTGGCCGGAATCGGACGCCATCAGCCCCAACGTGCATTTCAGCGTGACGGATTTGCCCTGGCCCGAGCCGCCGATCAGCACCAGCGAGCGCCCCGGCGCGATATCGAGATCGACCCCGTCGAGCACCCAGCGCCCGCGCAGCTTTTTCTTGAGGCCCGCCAGTTTGAGGTTCGCGCCCATCGCTTACTCCACGAAGAACGCTGTGATGAGGTAGTTCACCGCCAGGATCAGCACGATCGCGCCCACCACCGCATTGGTGGCCGCACGCCCGACGCCGAGCGCCCCGCCCGATGAATTGTAGCCCTGATAGGCCCCCATCACCGCGATGATGAAGCCGAACGCCGCCGCTTTCACGAGCCCCAGGATCACGTCCTGCGGCTCGACGAAATTGAACGTGTTGCGCAAGTACGCCGCGCCATTGAAATCGAGGCTGTTCACCGCCACCAGATAGCCGCCCATCACGCCGATAATATCAGCCACCAGCACCAGCACCGGCAGCGTTAGCACCGCCGCCAGCACGCGCGGCGCGATCAGGAATTTGAACGGATCGGTCGAGAGCGTGGTCATCGCATCGACCTGCTCAGTCACGCGCATGGTGCCGATCTCGGCCGCGATGCCTGCGCCCACGCGCCCGGCCAGCATCAAGCCGGCCAGCACCGGCCCAAGCTCGCGCGTGATGCCCAGCACCACGATGTTGGGCACGAAGGATTCGGCGTTGAAGCGCGCGCCGCCCACATAAATGTTGAGCGCGAGCGCGGCCCCGATGAACACGGCCGTCAGCCCGATCACCGGCAGCGAGAAGTAGCCGATCTGCAGGCATTGGCGCAGAAACTGCCCGAAGAAGAAGGGCGGCATGAAGCACGCGGCGGCGCTGCGCCCCGCGAACGCGGCAAAGCGGCCGATCTCGGCAAAGAGGCTGATCGTGCCGCGCCCAATGGCTGCAAACGGGTTCATGCGCGCGCGCCTTTGCGGCCCACCGCGCCCGCGAATGTCGTCAAGATTTCATAGGGCGCCGTGCCCGCCAGCGCCGCCACATCGTCAAGCGGGACGTTCGGCCCCAGGAATTCCACCATGGCGCCCGGCGCGGCCTCCGCGCAGCCGGTGACATCGATGATCGTCAGGTCCATGGAAACGCGCCCCAGGATCGGCCTTTTCGCGCCGCCGAGGAACCCATAGCCGCGCCCGCCAAGCGCGCGCAAGAAGCCGTCCGCATAGCCGAGCGCAATGGTCGCGGCGCGCATTTTCTTCGTGGCCGTGAAGGCGGCGCCATAGCCGAAGCTCTCGCCCGGCTCGGCGTCGCGCACCTGAAGGATCGGCGCCTCGATCGTGGCGACAGCGTGGAGCGCGGGATTATCGGCATCGAGCCCGGCCGCGCCATAAAGGCCGATGCCGGGGCGGATGAGATCGAAGTGAAATTGCGGCCCCATCAGCGCGCCCGCCGTCGCGGAAAGGCTAAGCGGCGCCTTGGGGAACAGCGTGGCCGCATCCACGAAGCGCAGGCGCTGGGTTTCGTTCATCGCGTGCTTAAAGTCTGAGCCGCAGGCGAGGTGGGTCATCACCAGCACAAGCGAGGCGTCCTTCAGCGCCGCCGAAGCGGGCCCGAGCTCTTCGGGCCCGACGCCCAGCCGGTTCATGCCCGTATCGATGTTGAGCGCGGCCGGCCCGCGCCCGGCCCACAATTTGATCTGCGCCAGCGAGTTCAGCACCGGGATCACGCGCGCGGGCAGGAAATGCTCCACGTCCGCGCCTGGCCCGTTCAGCACCAGGATTTGCGGCCCTTCGCCCAAAGCGCGCCGCACCGCGAGCGCTTCGCCAAAAGTTGCGGTGAAGAAAACGCGCGCGCCCGCCTGCGCCAGCGTCCTGGCGGCAAGCTCAGCGCCGAGGCCATAGCCGTCCGCTTTGACCACGGCCGCCGCCGCGGCGCCCGGCGCCTGCTTCTTGAAGAAGCGCCAATTCTCCGCAATCGCGTTTTGATCGACGCGAAGCCGCGCCGGGCGCGTGGGCTCAGCGGGCGAGGGAGGAGAAGCGGGTGAATTGGCCGTGGAAATTGAGATGCACCGTTTCAATGGGGCCGTGGCGGTTCTTGCCTATAATCAGCTCGGCGCGGTTCGCAACGGCGTCTTTCTTGGCTTGCCACTGGATGTGGTTTTCCGTGCCCTTTTCCGGCTCGGCGCGGGA